>JAAUUE010000033.1 GCA_012031635.1 Coleofasciculaceae cyanobacterium SM2_1_6
CCGGATTCCCCACCCGCCCCTGTAGAAGCGCCTCCCCCGGATTCTCCACCCGCCTCTGGGTCAGAGCCTCCGTCTCCCCCACTTCCCCCCTCTGAGTAATTGAACTGGTGAATTTCATGATCAATCGACAGACTTGGCTCCAAGCCTTGGTTCCATCTAAAGAGCATCCCTTGCCAACCCTGGTCTTATTGGTGGGGATATTGCTGCTGACGACGCTGGTAGCTCTGTGTCAAGGAGCTGTCAATCTGAGTGTAAGCCAACTTTGGCAAGCCTTGTGGCATCAAGGGGAGCAACTGCCTCAAACCATTATTTGGGAGTTGCGGTTGCCCCGGATTGTGGTGGCGCTGGTGGTGGGGTCTGCCCTAGGACTCTCTGGGGCGCTGCTGCAAGGGATGTTGCGTAATGGTCTGGCGGATCCCTTTGTATTGGGGATTTCTGCTGGTGCGGGGTTGGTGGCGATCGTCCTAATCACCCTCAATATTTTTACCCCTTGGATACCTTTAGGAGCTTGGGTGGGCGCATTGTTAACCGCAACGGTGGTATATGGTCTGGGCTACATCGGTGGAGGCTTGGCGATCGAACGCTTAGTGTTAGCCGGGGTCGCCGTTAGCTCCCTCTTCGGTGCAATCCAAACCACCCTGCTCTTACTAGCCGATGATGGGCGGATTCAAGCCGCCCTGAACTGGTTGATTGGGAGCTTGAATGGACGTGGCTGGTCGGAGGTGTCGATGGTGGGACCCTACGTGGCGATCGCTCTGGTGGTGGGCTGTTCGCTGGCTCGTCCCTTAAACCTGTTGAATTTGGGGGATGATTTGGCGATCGGCTTAGGCAGCTCGTTGTTGCGATCGCGGTTGTTGATTGGGGCGATCGCTAGCCTGTTAGCCGCTAGTGCCGTCAGTATGGCGGGGTTGATCGGCTTTGTCGGGCTGGTTGTCCCCCATGGTGTCAGGCTTTTGGTGGGAGCCGATTATCGTTGGATTTTACCCTTTTCAGCCTTGGGGGGAGCTTGGGTACTAGTCTTCGCTGACCTGCTCTCCCGGTTGGGGGCGATCGAACTCCCAGTTGGAGCCGTTACCGCCCTCCTCGGCTCCCCCCTATTCATCTGGTTGCTCTATCAACGGGGTAGGAGTAAAGCATCATGAACGGACACCAGAAGGGTCATCCTCAACGGATGATGAATCCAGACCCCATACTAACCCAGACCCAAGGCACAGCAGATTTCTTGGTTGCCCAAGGACTTTCTGGGGGCTATGCCCGCCATCCCATTGTGCAGGAAGTTTATCTGTCCCTCCGATCGGGAGAGTGGTTGAGCTTGGTGGGAGCCAATGGATCGGGCAAATCCACCCTACTGCGCTTGCTCAGCCGCATTTTAACTCCTCAGGAGGGAGTTGTGCTGTTGGATGGCAAAGTCATTCATCACCAAACCGCCCAAGCCGTTGCTCGGCAACTGGCCATTCTGCCCCAACAGCCGATGATTCCTGCCGGACTAACTGTGCGTCAGTTGGTGAGCTTGGGTCGGACTCCCCATCAACCCTGGTGGCAGTGGGAGCTGACGGCGGCAGATTATGCCCAAGTAGACTGGGCGATCGCCCAAACTCAGCTAGAAGCATTTTGCGATCGTCCCGTCGAGCAGCTATCGGGGGGAGAACGCCAACGGGCTTTTCTGGCCCTTGCCCTTGCCCAAGCCCCGCAAGTCCTGCTACTGGATGAGCCTACTACCTTCTTGGATCTGCGCTACCAACTGGAATTGCTAGAGTTGCTCAAGGATTTGAACCAACAGCAAAACCTCAGCATTATCACGGTGTTGCATGATATCAACCTCGCAATTCGCTATAGCGATCGCATTGCCATGCTGCATCAAGGCAGGTTAGTGGCGATCGGCTCTCCTGAAGAAGTGATCAACCCCGAAAATCTCCACCAAGGATTTGGGGTAGAGGCAGCGATCGTCAACACCCCAGTCGGTCTGCAAATTTGCTTGTTACCACCAGCCCACCGCCCCCGTGGTCGAGATAGCCCCCAAGGTTAGCCAGACCAACGACAAATTTTCTACCAAAAACAGAGTTTCCATAAAAACGGGTAAGCGCCAACTTGCCCCTATCTTATCGACATTAATCCATCTTTCCCTATGAAATTCCCTTTAATTTTATGCAAAAGTGCCGCTTGCGCCCTCGCTACGGCTCCGATTATGTTTCTGCCCGGATACTCTACTGCTGAGACTATTGAGACTACTATTCAACAGCCTAGTACCCTGATCGCCAGCCAACTCAACTTTGAGAGCCGTCCCGCCACCACTCTAGAAGAATGGCAAGCCCAGATTGATGCCGCCACGGTTCGAGTTACCCAGGTCAGCGTGGCACGTATCGACCAGAGACTCGAAATCACCCTAGGAACTGCTGATAATCAACCCCTGCTGGTAGATGCCAACCAATTCCGGGCTGAGGGCGATCGTCTGATTGCCGACATTCCCAATGCAGTACTGGCTCTACCAGAGGGACAATTGTTTACTGTAATGAACCCCACTGAGGATATTGCCAGTATTCAGGTGATCCAGACGACGGGTAATCGCCTGCAAATCGTCGTGACGGGTCAGAACCGGCTACCAACCTCAGAGGTGGTATTGAGGACGGGCGGGCTTGCCTACAGCCTGAATGCGGATTTAGAACCAGAGGAGGAAATCACAGTCACGGGCACTCGGACTCCCAGACCTGTGCGGCTGACACCGGGATCCATCAGCGTCATCGATGCTCAAGAGATTGATCAACAACTGGTGAGGGATTTACGGGATTTGGTACGCTATGAACCTAATGTCTCTGTGGGCAACAATCGGCGCTACGGGCTGCAAGATGTCAACATTCGGGGCTTGGGTGGCAACCGGGTTCTCCTCCTGAATGATGGCATCCGGATCCCTACGCAGTTTCAATTTGGTACGCCTTCCCTGGGGAGAGATTATGTGGATATCGAAACCCTGCAACGGGTAGAAATCCTTCGGGGACCTGCCTCGGCCCTGTATGGCAGTGATGCCCTGGGGGGAGCGGTCAACTTCCGCACCATTGACCCGGCAGATTTGCTCGATCGCTATGGTCGCAATAGTCTCACCAGCCTCTCTAGCAACTATGAAACCGTGAATAACAGTTGGGTGAATACGCTGCTCACCGCCTTCCGAGACAATAATTTAGAAGTATTGTTGGGATTTACCCGCCGGGATGGGAATGAAGACCGGGTGCCGACTGGTAACGAATTTGTGGACGATCGATCCAATAGTCGCAATAATTTCTTGGCTAGAGCCGTCTATCGCTTTGACTCAACGAGTTATCTCCGGCTGACCGGGGAGGTTTTTAGCAACCGGGATAACTTCACCGTTGCCCCCATTACGGCTACTGCCCTAGTTGGACCAACGGGTTTCCGGGGACAGAATGAAACCCTCCGGGCTGATACCTACCGCGATCGCTTTAGTTTGGATTATGTGTTTGATGATCCCAGCAGCCAAGGGTTCCTGACGGGGGCTCGCCTCCAGTTTTACTACCAAAATGCGGGGATCAATGAGTTACGCACTCAAGACTTCGGGCGGACGGGAGCCGGAGACGATCGGCGTCGGGTGCGGAATCTCAGCAATACCTTTCTCGATCGGGTAATTGGTGGGGAAATTCAACTGCAAAGCACCTTTAATATTGACACCACCATCAACCGCCTCACCTATGGGTTAGATATTTCCAGTACCCGTAACGAACGAATTCGTGATGGACTAGAAAACCGCCTTGATGGGGCGGGCAACCCGATCCTCACCACCAATGTCGTGGGGGCCGACAACTTCCCGGTGCGGGACTTTCCCAACTCTGACACCTTCCGCCTCGGTCTCTATGCCCAAAATGAGATTGCCCTGAGCAATTCCCTGACTTTAATTCCCGGGCTCCGGTTTGACGTTTACAACCTACGTACCCAGATTGATGAACTCTACCTGCGGAACTCTCCCAGTGTCGTGGCGGCGGATTTAAATGCTTCTGCCCTGTCGCCCACCCTTGGGGTCGTGTGGCAAACCTCGCCAGAGTTGGCGATCGTCGGTCGCTATGCCCGTGGCTTTCGAGCGCCCCTCTACAGCGAAATCAACGCTGGGTTCACCAACCTGACCAGCCCCACCTTCCGGTATCAGACCCTTTCCAACCCCAACCTCCGCCCCGAAACCAGCGACACCTTTGAGGTGGGTCTGCGGGGCAACTTTCCCCAGGGTAACTTTAGCCTGACCGGGTTCTACAGCAGCTACAACAACTTCATCGAAACCTTTGCCCCGGCGGGGACAACTCGAATTAACGGTAACTTGGTCAATCTGTTCCAGTCGCAAAATATTGGTCAAGCCCGCACCTACGGATTGGAACTGGGCGGGGAATATCGATTTAGCCCTGAGATCCACGGCTTTAGTCTGCTGGCTAGCCTGGGCTGGACTGTGGGAGACGACCTGACGGAGAACCAACCTTTGGAGAGCGTTGATCCCTTCCGGGCGGTGGTGGGGTTGCGCTACCGGGCTCCGGAAGATCAGTGGGGAGCCGAGTTAATTAGCTCCTTTGTGGCTAACCCGCGCCTGAGAAGCGATCGACCTACCAATTCCTACACACCATCCGGTTATACCGTTGTGGACTTGGTGGGCTACTACAACTTCACTCCTTTGGTGACGTTGAATGTGGGGGTGTTCAACCTGCTGAATAGCCAATATTTCCTCTATTCTGATGTGCGCCCCTTGCTCAACTCTCCCACCCCCGCCGATATCAGTCGCTTTGCCCAACCTGGGCTGAGCCTACGGGCGGGGCTGACTTGGCGATTCTAAAACCGTGTTTATATTCATTTGATGAGGAAAATATCCCATGACCAATCAATTCAAACCAATACGATTTCTGGTGCTCAGCTTGTTGCTGATGTGGTTAACGATCGCCTGTAGCCCACCCACTAACCAGTCCTCGACCTCCCCAGATGCGTCACCTCCCCTAGCCCAATCTCCCACTGACGAGACTGCCGCTGCCCCCGTTGCCGAGGTCTCCAGAGTGGTTGCCCTCACCTCTCTTTCTGCTGATATCATCCAGCGCTTGGATCAAACTAAGCTCGTGGGCATCTCTGGTAGTCGCTTGTTAGCCCAAAATCCAGCCTTCCAAAACATTACCCGTGTCAGTGAAGGTCAAACCCCACCCAACTTGGAAAAATTGTGGCTCTGAAACCAGACTTGGTGATTGGGGCTACTGGGTTCCACGACCAAATCCTCGCCAAGCTGAAGGAACTGGGAATTCGTACCCTCACCACGGAAGTCAGGGATTGGCAAGCATTGCAAACCCTCACCAACGACTTGGCTAGGGAAATTAAAGCTGATCCAGAGCCACTGCTGAAAACCTACCAAACCTTCCTGTCCAACCAGCCTGCCAACTCCGGTTCTACCCTAGTTTTGGTTAGCGCCCAGCCGATTTTGGCTCCCAACAAAACTAGTTGGGCGGGCGATTTGTTGACCCAATTTCAAATCAAGAATCTAGCGGCGGATCTACAAGGGCAAAGTCCCCAACGGGGCTACATCACCCTATCGCCAGAAAAGGTACTGGAAGCCAACCCGGAGGTGTTGATCTTGGTGGATGTGGGGGATGGCACGGTGGACAAGCTCAAGGCTGAACCCTTTTGGAACCAGTTGCAGGCAGTAAAGAACGATCGAGTTTATATCTTCGACTACTTCGGTCTGGTAAACCCTGGTAGTATTGAAGCTATTGAAAAAACCTGTCAACAATTACAGCAAGTAATTGCTAGTAAACCCTAAAAAAAGGGCAAGCGCCAACTTGCCCCCAACTTATCGACATTAATCGACCTCTCCATCATAGGAAATTTAATTTGATTTTGCTCAAAGATATAGCAATCCTCAATGATTTCACCTGCCGAAGGCGGGTGAAATCACCTACCAGAAGTAATCAAATTTAGAAAATGATTTAGGATCACTATATGGTTCAGAGCAGCTTTGATGATGGTTCTGGCAGTTGGTTGGGAAGTTTGCCCAGCCAGTGGTGGTGTCGGGGAGGGTGTCGATCGCAACCCCGCCCCCCAACTAGCAGAGCCATCCACCCTCGCAACGTTACAAGTTCCAATAATTGCTGACTAATAACTACTAGGAGATTAATCATGACTACAACGCAAACCATGCCCACGATCGAGGCAACTGCCCTGTTTCGAGCTGCCTACGAAAATCGCTACACTTGGGATGCTAACTTTCCCGGCTTCACTGCCCTTGTCCAGTCCACCCAAGATGGCGTTACCCACCAAGCCAGTGTCCTGATTTCACCCGATCTGAAAATCACCCTGACAGAAGCCAGCAGCGACGAGGCAGCAAAGCTAATCCACAACCAGATCCAAGAAATCGTCATTCACCGAGTGCAACGCAGTTTTGATCAGGTGCATGGCAAGAATGAATTTGCCCTAGAAGGCACTGATGACGCTGGAGCCGCCATTATTCGAGTGAGTGGGGCTGCCATGGGCGATCGCTACAAGGTACACAACAACATTGTCACCATGGTGCATCGCCATATCCGTGGGACTGTGGTTACGATCAACGTCTCCTCGACCATGGACACAGGAGCAGGCTATCTGCCGGTTGACTACGAATCCTTTTACGCAAACCCCAGCACGGAGGAACCAAGCAGTCCCACTCAGCACCACCATGATCAGTACGAGCGCTTTGGAGATTACTTCCTCCCCACCTTGCGCCGAGTCAGTCGGGCTGATCAGACTGATGCGTCCCAGACTCAGGAACTGCGTCTCTCTCAAATCTCGCTGTTGTAGCTGAGGCGATCGACTATCAGGGCAGTGTCAAACTTAACGATTAGAGTTGGCAGTCGACACTTCAGCCCTGTGGTTTCAACGGGTGACAGGGTAGAAACCTACTCCGTTGGTTGGGGTCTTTGCTAAGTTCACCAGATTCTTTAGAAGATTGTGTTAAAGATTTTTCAAAAAAGAGGAATAATACTTTACACAACTTTATCTCTCTTGGAAACAAAGTCCAATAATTTGAGCCAATCTATTTGATTATCATTGTCATAAAGTCCTTCATAAACTCCTGAGTCATTTCATTTATTTTAGAAGAATAGGCTTTCTTAAAAGTTTCATCTTTCTGGCGAACCTCTTGATCAATAGGCTTAATAATTTCACGATAGAGATGATCATCTCCAGATATAAAATGCCAAAAATCTTGACCCGCATATTTGTAATAATTCTCTTCTGGGTCTAGATTAGTTTTTAATGGAGTCTTTTCTTTGCCATAAATACATCCATTAACTGCCTCAATTTTCCCGGATATTCCTTGTTGACGTAGCTGACTTTTTGCCATTTTAAAGTTATTTTGCATTGTGGCTATCTGGTCACTATTTCCCCAGTGAATTCCTGACTTTATTCCTACAATATAGTAGAGTCCTTCACGCTCGAATTCCAAATCTATACTTTTAAACTTCGACTTAATCCCTCCATATAACTTTTGAGAAACATACACAGCAAAACCTTCTAGCAAGTTTCCAAATATGGTTTCCTCGTGAGAAGACAAAAAAGCATCAACAATACTTTTAATTAAATCACCTGCTAGCTCGAAGTTTTTAGCCTTAAACAAATAGGGATTCTTTCTTCTGAGAACATCCTTTAGCTTTAAGGAATGAAGTTTCTCAAGTCTTTTTGCATAAAAAGGACTAATTACTTCTGTTGCCAAATAGTTATAGTAATCATCATACTGATAATTATTCATAATAAAGATTTTTGAATATACATAGGTTTGATCGCTTCGATATTTGTTAAAGCCACTTGGTAGTATTCTTCTTTAATTTCAATACCGAGATAATTTCTATTTAATTCGCAAGCAGCTATACAGGTAGTTCCTGAACCTAAAAATGGGTCTAGGACTAAATCTTCTTCATCTGAAAACAACTTAATAAACCATAATGGTAAAGACTTAGGAAATGCTGCACTGTGATTTTTATTGCTGCATTCTGTTGGCAAATGAATTACATTAGTTGGGTAAGCCATTTCTCTACCTACCCAATTAGCAATATTTTTACCAAAGCCACTGCCAACTTGAGAATCAAACCTAATCTTATCATTATCTCCTAACCTAAGAAGTCTGGTTTTTGCCCAATCACCTGTGGGAACCATCACTACTTCTTGATTCATTTTAAACTTTTTTTGTTTATTAAATTGTAAGCATCTTTCCCAAGCATCTCTAAATCTATTAGACCACTTGCCGGGAGTACAATTTTTTTTGTGCCAAATATACTCTTCTGTCCATAACCATCCTTGTTTTTTAAAGCTAAAATTAACTCTAAAACATAGGTATGCCGTTCGCAATTTACAACTTTTTCTTTGATATTTAAGATTAATGTTCCATCTTCAGTTAAAACTCTTTTTAATTCGAGGGTGATTGGTAAAAACCATTCTACATAATGATCAGGATGAACTCCACCATAGGTGTGACGGCGACTATCTGCATAGGGCGGGGACGTGACAATGAGATTAACTGAAGATTCAGGCATTTGTTGTAAAACCTCTAAGCAATCTCCTAAAACAACTTGATTTTTCCAACTATCAGCATCGATATTTTGCATCAAAGATCTCTTTAGGTGGTGATTAAAAGTTTTTTATCCTAACACGATCGCTGAAGTTTAATTATTTCAAAGTCATATTCCTGTTCATTGTTGAATCAATCTTAAATTTATAGCCTCTATAGTCAGAGTTTAACCTTGGTGGAAACTAGGGAAATCACAGCCAAGGTTCGATCTCGATCGAGGCAGCCGCCTGTTCTGTTGGTTGGGGTTCTTTGTTGGGTTCCCTAGATTCCTTGAGAGATTCTGGAGGCGGGGAAGATTCCAGAGGAGATTCCTTGGGAGAAGTTTGAGGAGGCTCTGAAGGAGTTTCGATCGAGGGGTTAGTAGATTCTAGCTGATCTACGGTCGGGGCTTTCTTTTGGAAAGTGAGGGTTTCCTCCACACAATCTACCCAGATCGTATCCCCAGAAACAAAGGTATTTTCGAGGAGTTTGGTGGCGATCGGGTTCTCGATTTCCCTTTGAATCGCCCGCTTCAGGGGTCTAGCTCCATAGATAGGATCGTAGCCCACATCGGTGATATAGGTCAAAGCCGTGGGGGAAATTTCAATGCCAATCTTTTGGTCAGACAGGAGATTTTGCACCCGTTTGAGTTGGATCGTGACAATGTGGCTGAGTTCGGCTTTGCTGAGGGTGTGGAAAATGATGGTGTCATCGAGACGGTTGAGAAATTCCGGGCGGAAATGCGATCGCAACACCTCCATCACTCGTTTTTCCATTTCCTTATAATTAGCATCATCCCCACTCACGCTGAGAATATGCTTACTGCCAATGTTGCTAGTCATGACAATAATCGTATTGCGGAAGTCCACCGTCCTGCCTTGGGAATCCGTCAACCTGCCATCATCCAACACCTGCAACAGGATATTAAAGACATCGGCGTGGGCTTTCTCCACTTCATCTAACAACACTACCGAGTAGGGACGGCGGCGAATTGCTTCCGTGAGTTGTCCCCCTTCTTCGTAGCCCACATAGCCGGGAGGCGAACCGATCAGCCGGAACACCGTTTGCTTTTCCATGTATTCCGACATATCCAGCCGCACCATGGCATCATCGCTATCAAAGAGAAACTCCGCCAAAGCTCTGGCTAGTTCTGTTTTGCCAACTCCGGTGGGCCCCATGAATAGGAAAGAACCGATCGGGCGACCCGGATCCTTCATTCCTGCCCTCGCTCTGCGAATTGCTGCCGACACCGCCACCACTGGCTCACTTTGACCAATGACCCGTTGATGGAGATGTTTTTCGAGCTGGAGGAGTTTTTGCCGCTCCGATTCCAACAGGCGAGTTACGGGAATACCCGTCCATTTGCCCACAATTTCCGCAATATCCCCATCGGTGACTTGTTCTCGCAGGAGGGATTTCCCTTGGGATTGAATTTCTAAAAGTTCCGTTTCCTTGGCTTCCCGCTCCCGTTGCACTGTTTCTAGTCTGCCGTACTTGAGTTGGGCTGCCTTGTTGAGGTCGTAGGCTCGCTCGGCTTGTTCTACTTGGAGGCGCAGTTGTTCTTCCTCTTCTTGGAGGAGTTTGATGCCATCGAGGAGTTGTTTTTCGTTCTGCCATTGAGATTCGAGGGCTTCCTTCCGGGGCTTGAGGTCGCTGATTTCTACTTTCAGTTTCTCTAGGCGCTCTTGGGAATTGCGGAAAGATTGATTAGTGGGCTTGGCAACTTCCCCCTCGATCGACAGCTTTTCCATTTCTAGCTGGGTGAGGCGTTGCTCGATCGTCTCTAGTTCCGTAGGTTTCGAGGTAATCTGCATTTTTAATTTAGCCGCTGCCTCATCTACCAGATCGATCGCCTTGTCTGGGAGGAAGCGATCGGTAATGTAGCGATTGGACAAGGTAGCCGCCGCCACCAGAGCCGAATCCGTAATCTGCACCCCGTGATGGACTTCATAGCGTTTTTTCAAACCCCGCAAAATCGAGATGGCATCTTCCACCCCCGGTTCGGGGACATAAACCTGTTGAAAGCGGCGTTCTAGGGCGGCATCTTTCTCGATATGCTTCCGGTATTCCTCCAAGGTCGTCGCCCCAATACACCGGAGTTCTCCCCTTGCCAGCATGGGTTTGAGGAGGTTTCCAGCATCCATGGTGCCGTTAGTAGCCCCCGCCCCGACGACGGTGTGCAGTTCATCAATAAACAGGACAATCTGCCCATTAGAATCTAAAACTTCCTTCAGCACTGCCCGGAGGCGGTCTTCAAATTCGCCCCGATACTTGGCTCCGGCAATCAGACTGCCCATATCAAGGGAAATTAACTGACGGTTTTTCAGAGATTCAGGCACATCCCCTTTAATAATCCGTTGGGCTAACCCTTCGGCGATCGCTGTCTTCCCTACTCCCGGCTCCCCAATCAACACGGGGTTATTTTTCGATCGTCTCGATAAAACTTGGATCACGCGGCGGATTTCTTCATCCCGCCCAATTACTGGATCCAGCTTTCCACCCTTAGCTTGCTCCGTCAGATCTCGCCCATACTTTTCAAGAGCTGCGTAGCGATTTTCGGGACTTTGATCGGTAACTTTTTGACTGCCCCGGATCGATTTAATCGCCGCTTCTAGCTTGGCAGTATCGGTATTAAAAGTTTTGAGGGTGCGTCTGCCTAGGCGATCGTCATCGGCAAAGGCAAGCCACATATGCTCCACCGCAATGAAATCATCCTCTAGGGAATTGCGAAAAAATTCGGCTCGATCGAGCATGATATCCAAGCCCCTGCCCAGATATAACTGATCCACCGTCGGAAACCGGGGCTGCCGAGTCGTAAAGTTTTCAATCTGCTTTTTGAGGGGGGGAATATCAATCAATACCTTCAGCAAAATTGTATCGGTCAAACCCTCCTGTTCCAACAGGGCCATAATTAGGTGTTCAACTTCTAGCTGCTGATTGCGAAACCGCCGAGCCACATCCTGAGACTTGACGATCGCCTCCCAAGCCTTATCTGTAAATTTACTTGAATCTGTAGGTTGCATTATTCATCCATGAGTGCCGTGGTCGTTGAGCTTTGCGGAAACGCTGTGTCTTTATCCTAACGGATTTTGTCCCTTTGCAGTTGCCACTACCCATTTATCAAATACCTAATCTTGGCTATAGTTAGCTTAGGGTTGGAGGAAAGTGGAAAATGGCAACAAAAATATCAACTCAATTAGCAATTGATCTCCCTATGTCTGCTCTAGAGGAATTTTGCCAGAGCCAGAAGATTCAATTTTTTATACCAAATACTGAAAATCATGAAAGCAATTGAAACTACTGCTACTTTGACCGAAGACGGACAACTTACCCTCGACCAACCAATTCTCCTGAGGCATCACAACCGAGTTCGCATTATCGTTTTGATCCCTGATGATGAAGAAAACGAAGATGACTCGATCGAAACTATCTGTGAAGGACTTTATCAAGGGTGGCAAGAAGTTCTTATAGGCAAAACTCACCCTGTTTCTCAACTGTGGGAAGGAATAGATGTCGATTGATCTACCCATCGTTCATGTAGCTTTTAGCGATCGGTTTAAGCGTGACATTCGGAGACTTAGTAAGCGCAATCGGCAAATTCGCCTTGATATCCAACCTCTGATCGAACAACTCGAATCTGGCAAGCTTTTGGGCGATCAAATTCCTGACACTGGCTATACAGTCTTTAAGGTTAGAGTGAGAAATAGCAGCACTCAAAAAGATAAAAGTGGAGGCTATCGAATCATTTACTACCTTAAAAATCCTGACCAAATCCTTCTCGTACATGTCATTCCAAATACTGAACAATCTGATATTACTGCTACCGAAATTCGAGAAATTCTTATTCTTGCTGAAGCTCAGTTGCCCAATTCAGAAAATATCACAGATTGACTTGTTAAAATTCTTCTAGGGTTAAGTCTAGGCATTGTCTAATATGCTCATCACTCAAGTCGAATGAAGTAGCATAGCCGCCTTAAGCTACTTTTGTGCTAACAGATTTGGATCAGGTGACTCACAGAAATTCGATCGCAAAGATTCACGATCCTCACGACCTAACTGCATTGCCTGATATAGCGAGGATTATTAGGTTCTCATGTATTTAGCTTCGATCGTACACTCCTAGAAAAATATAGGAATTCTGAGCCTTGTAGCAGGGAGTCCCCGTTCGTTGGGGATGAGGATCCGGGCTTGACAGTTATGAGATTGAGAATTAGTTTGAATATTAGCTTGATTGCTTAATTCACAGGTAGCTATGCCGAGCAATAACTGTTGATCATTAAATATCCGCAAGTTGTAACCATATTCCCTAGCATTAATTGCAAAATGATTAATTAAGCTATATTTTTCGATGTAATTAATAAAGCTCCAAATCTGGCGATCGACCACCAAATCTATGCGTTTTTCTTGGGGATAAATTAACCAATTAATCACAATCTGCCGCCCAAATTGATCCCGTACCCACCATAAACTGGGATTCGTAATTCCTTCCTGAGAAACCGTATCTGCCGTAATAATTCCCCGCTCTAAAGCTAAGTCTGGCTGATTAATTAAATCTAGTTCTAGAGGTAAGTTAACTATAGATTGAGTAGATTGAAGTGATTGGCTGGTTTCGTTAACTTGAGTATTAATTGAATTGGGTCGATCGGTTTGGTTAGATTGGTTAGATTGGTTAGCCTGAGTAGAGTGATCAGTCTGATTAGTTGAGTTAATTGAATTAACTTCCGCAATTATTGGACTAGCAATTAAATTAGTAACTAATCCAGTAGTTATAAGTATTACAAAAGCTTTTAAGAATCCATCAAATTCATAAAAACCAGCCCCTACCCGTAGGGTGGGCAATGCCCACCTTCCCTTTACCAATAGCAAATAAAATCTACTTGTAGCAGTTAGCATAGTATTTTGAATAGATTAAAAATAAATTTAGATCAATTGAGCAAGGCGGAGTTTAGCCGATCGAGAACGGGGATTTATTTTCATTTCGGCATCTTGGGGAATAATCGGCTTTTTCGTCAGCACTTGCAATAAAGAATTTTCTCGGAAACTATGTTTCACTATTCTATCTTCCAAACTATGGAAACTAATCACTGCCATCCTGCCTCCGGGTTGGAGCCAATGGGGCGCAACTTGCAAGAACTTTTCTAGGGAGGCTAACTCCTGATTTACGGCAATTCTTAGCCCCTGAAAAATTCGGGTTGCCGGATGAATTCTGCCATAACGGTAAGCACTGGGGACAGATTGACTAATAGCAGTAGCTAACTCGGTAGTTGTCTGAAAAGGACGCTTCTCCACAATTAATTTTGCTAGTTTTCTCGATAATCTTTCTTCCCCATACTTATAGAAAATATCTGCTAATTGTTGTTCCTGCCACGAATTAATAATTGTCTTTGCTGTCAGAGTTTGGCTCTGATCCATCCGCATATCTAGATCAGCCTCAAGGCGAAAACTAAACCCCCGACTCGGCTCATCTAACTGGTAAGAACTCACCCCCAAATCTGCAATAATTCCCGCAAATTTCTGCTTGGGTTGATAATCTGCAAAATTTCCCTGCCAAAAATGCAATCGATCGCTATACTCCGTGAGGGAATTTCGACAATGGGCAATCGCCGCCTCATCTCGATCGATCGCTATCACTCTCCCCCCAGTTTCTAAAATTAAGCGACTATGCCCACCTCCACCAAGGGTTACATCTAAATAACTCTCTCCGGGCTGAACCTCTAACCCTGTAATTACCTCCTGGGGCAGCACCGACTGATGGGAAAATTCTTTACTCACTACTTTATAATCACTACTGCTGTTCTAGCCAATTTTCTAAATCTGTAATACTGGTAAAATCAAAAATTTGATCTTCTAAAATCTCTAGTTGCTCGATCGACAAATCATCTAAGCGTTGCTGTAAATTTTGGGGTATTTCTCCCGACAATTTAATTAGGCGTTTTTTAATTACATTTAATGCACCCTGTTGTAAACCCTGTTGTAAACCCTGTTGTAAACCCTGTTGTAAGCCTTCTTGAATCATTTGATTATACCAAGGCGACTCTCTTAATATTTTCATATCCCACCTCATGATTTCTTGGATTATCTGTGTTTCTAGCACAAAACCAGCGAAGAATGCTAGTAAAGGTTCTAAATCCTGTAGTTGGTCTTGATTACGGAGTAATTGTACTGCTCTAGCTACTTTAGCTGGTTGATTGCCTCCTTGTAAAATTGGCACAAAGGGGAGCAGAGTTGGTAAAGGTTGTTGCAGCACTAATTCTGCATCTATTTCCCAGAGATTAATTACTCGATAGTCTTGCTTTGCTTCTAATCCTAATAGCTCCGATCGATAAAAATTGGGCGTAGCCGCATTTCTTGGGGGCGGGAGAATATTTACCAAGACGGGATAAATCAGGAGTTTATAACGTTCTTCGGCGAGGGCAGCATAGGCTCTCATACGCTGGGGCATATAGCGATCGAACCGCAGTTGCAACTCAGTTAATACTAAAAATTCTCCCTGTTCAGGCAAAAAGGCTTTCTGTAATACATCTCCTTCTCGGCTCATCCATTGAAAATCGGCAGAGAGAAATCCTAAAGAAGTAATCTGGGGTAGCCCTGTAACCCACTGCAACCAAGCATCGGGAGCAAGGCTGATTAATCTTTTGCTGCCAATATCTGCTTTCTGAGCCATAGTTGCTTTTGCAATCTCTGCTTGAATCTATGCTTAAATCCCTTCTTCCAGAAAATTATGGAGGGCGGCTTTTAGTTCTGAAGTATTAGTTGTGGCAGTACCAAAGACCCGGACAACAATGCTGGCTGCTAAATTACCCAAGACCGCAGCTTCCCAGAAAGTTGCTCCGCAACATAGGGCTAGGGTCAGGGCAGCAACTACGGTATCTCCGGCTCCGGTGACATCAAAGACATCGGTGCGATTAAAGGCAGGAATGTGGAACTCTGAGCCATCTCGATCGAACAACGTCATCCCCTCTTCCCCACGGGTAATTAACATTTTCTCAGCTTGGGTAAGAGCCAGTAAATCCTTGCCAGCTTGGGTTAAGGTTTGAGCATCTTTAATTCGATAGCCTACCGCTAGTTCTGCCTCTGGGAGATTGGGGGTAAAGAGGGTGGCTCCAGCAAAGCGGTGCAGGTCTTTTTGGGTATCGACAATGATCGGAATCTGGTGAGGCTGGTGAGATTGATTAACTTGATCAGGTTGATTAGCTTCAGTAACTTGCTGAATTTGGTTATCCTGACCATTGCCAATCACTGCTGTAGCCTCTTGCTGCGAGACTCGACTAGATAGCACCGCTGCGATCACGGCGGGGTTAAGGACACCATCCCCATAGTCAGAGCAAATAATCGCTTGGATATCTTGGGAATCTTGATCTAGTTGGGCTTTGATAAATTCAGCTAATTGTAATTGCAGTTCGGGATCGGCGGGATCATCAGACTTGCGATCGACCCGGACTATTTGTTGCGTCACCGATTGACGGGCATGACCAGAAATCCGAGTTTTCGTCACCGTGGGGCGGTAGGGATCCAGCAGCATCCCAGAAATATCAATCCCAGCCTCGGAGAAAATTCTTGCCATGGCTTCCCCTTGGGTATCCTTGCCGACTAAGCCCACTACCTTGACCTGCGCCCCCAGTTTGGCAAAGTTATACACCGCATTGGCTCCCCCACCGGGAATCTGCCGGGTATGTTCATGGCGGAGAATCAGCACTGGGGCTTCTCTGGAAATGCGTTCTACCTGTCCAGTGAGAAATTCATCTAGGGTTAAATCCCCTACGACTAAAACTCTGGTTTGGGAAAATTGGTCAATTAAGGCAAAGAGTCGATCGGCTGCTGCCCGGATCTGCTCATTAAAATCCTGAATCTTATCATCAACCCTAGGCTCAAAAATCTTACTCATTACTGCCCCCCGAACAAGCTTCTGGCTTGTAGGCAAAAGGCACAGTGATGATGTATACCTTAGCGGGAGTGAATTGGGTATAAACCTTCGCTGCCTCGATCGCCGCCTGATTAAAAATTTCATAGCCAGAACTTTGGAGAATAGCTGGACCTTTACTAATCTTCCCTTCTTCATTGAGAATTACCCCTAGAATCGCCGTTCCTCCCAACTGCGGCCCACAGGCTGCTGAAGGATAGGGAACCTCTAGAGTTAGCTGCATCTGTCGATCTTTCTGGAGTAAGGCTTCGTTCCCCTCACCCAAAAAGTCGGTAAAGCCGATACTTAGACCATCGGCGGTTAATTCTGTTTGGCGAGGGTCAAAAGCAAGAAGGGGATTGGGAGTGACACCATTCGGGCTAGGAATGACACCATTGGGGGAGGGAGTGCCACCATTGCCATTATTGTCACTATTGTCACTATTATTGCCACCCGGATTCCCCGCCTCACCATTGTTGCCCGGACTGGGACTAGGAGAAGAAGTTGGAGTCGGATTGACCGCCACTCCGGTGTCACCACCACTGCTAGGACTAGGAGAAGGGGAGGAGGTGACAGCTACCGAAGGTGAAGGGCTGGGGGTGACAGCTACCGAAGGTGAAGGGCTGGGGGTATTGCTGGGTGATGGGCTAGGAGTAGCCAGAGGCAAGGAGCGGCTGAAGAGCGCTTGACCCCCAGTCGTAAAATTATCGGCATTGGTAAATCGCTCGAATTGCCGGAGGGGCGGCGGGGCTTGGGGTGTATCTCTGGGAATCCCTGTCTGGGGCTGAGTATTTCTCGGCGGACTATTGTCCTCCTCCGGAACCACAAACTGCCCGTTACTTCCAAAACGACCCACCGACCACTGCCTACCTTGGTTTAGATTAAAATCCTCCTGACTATCGGGGTTAAAAGTTGGAAAGCCCGGAATCGCAGAGAAGTTAGTCCTCCCGCCCCCCAAATTATTGGAAGATGTCCCAGTCCCGAAGTTGTATAGTCCCGGATTGACAGCAGTTCCTTGGGGGTTGGGTACACCGGGCAGCGGCACACCACTGACTGAAGGGGGTAAGGGCGGGGCATCCCGACGAATTCGTGATTGTTCTTGGGGGGTCAACTCCACAATTCTGACTTCCTTGGGGATAGAAGGACGCTGAAAAAAGGGCAAGGAAGGCAGACCATAGCCAGCGACCCCATGAATTACCAAGGAGACAACGATCGCCACATTCAGGGGCTGCATTAGCTTTTCTGGGACAGTCTGGTCACTATTTCTGTACACCAAAGATAGGCTATGTTTTTGTTTTGGGGTAACGATGGGGTTTTTTAGATTAACCATAAATTAGAAATAGGGCAGGAGTAGGGAAGATTTGAGATAACAAATAAAAATAGAAGCTAGTTTAGAGATATAGTGCTAGACAGCCTAATTAGGACAAGGCTCGATACTTTGGCTGAGCGAAGTCGAAGCCGAATTTGTCTTAACTTTTATGGCAATGACTATAAAACAAGAGTTGAGACAGATTTTCAGGACATAAAGTTGCTAAAGAGTTTAAGGTGCGAGGGAGACTGACACCAAATTTACCAAATTTAGTTTAGATATAGCGATCCTAAATCATTTTCTAGATTAGATTAGTTCTGGTAGGTGATTTCAACCGCCACCATCTCTGCAAACCTAGGAAACAAGACTTATTCCAGCTTTTAGATCAAGTATTTTGGCGATCGCCTCCTCCACCACTTTATCTGGGGTAGAAGCTCCAGAGGTGACACCGATCAAGAGATTTCCCGCCGGGAGCCAGTTGGGGGTGATTTCCAAATCTTTGCTATGGTTACTGAGCGTAGCCGAAGTAAGGGGTTTATGTTCGATGGAGTTATTGGCTCGGATGCGATCGCTATTATCAATATGATAAGAAGGAATACCTCGATCGATGGCAATCTCTTGGAGGTGGGTAGTGTTGGAAGAGTTGTAACCGCCGATAACCACCATCAAATCTAGGGGTTCCTTAACCAGATCAAACATGGCATCCTGCCGCTCTTGGGTCGCATCACAAATGGTATTGAAGCTCATAAAGTGGGCATTTAAATTCATCGCCCCGTATTTTTGCAGCATGGTTTTTTCTAGGAGCTTACCAATGTGTTCCGTTTCTCCCTTGAGCATCGTAGTCTGGTTTGCCACTCCTACTTGGATCAGGTCTCGATCGGGATCAAAACCCTCAGAATAGGCCTTTTGAAATTTGGTGAGAAACTCGGTGCGATCGCCCCCGTGGAGGATGTAGTCAGCCACGTATTCAGCCTCTTTGAGGTTCAGGACAATCAGGTATTTATCAGCAAAGGAACTAGTGGCGATCGTCTCCTCGTGGTTATATTTCCCGTGAATAATGGAAGTGAAATCACTTTTTTTGTGCTTCTCTACGGTGTTCCAAACCTTTGACACCCAAGGGCAGGTAGTATCAACAATTTTGCAGCCCTTCTCATTTAACAATTGCATTTCCTGCACACTCGCCCCAAAAGCTGGCAAGATCACCACATCCCCAGTTCCCACCACCGAGAAATCCTTCTCTGCCCCCTGGAGGGGAATAAACCCTACTGCCATCTCTCGCAAATGTTGGTTTACCGAAGGATTATGGATGATTTCGTTGGTAATCCAGAGCCTTTCTGTCGGGAAGTGTTGCCGAGTTTCGTACGCCATCGCCACTGCCCGCTCCACGCCCCAGCAAAAACCAAAAGCCTGAGCTAATAAAATCGTCACCCCCGGACGCTCCAGACGATAGTTATTGTCTCTGATTTCTTGAATCAGGCTACTTTGGTACTCTGACTGCATCACACCAGCGACTTCGGCTCCATGCCCAAAACTGCGGCGGTGATAATTGGGGGATTCATGGAGGGAACGCTTAAAGGCTTTGGTATCCATAGGGTCTCTCAAAAAAAAATTCTATACTTAAATTCTCTAAATTCTATATAGCGATCCTAAATCATTTTCTGAATTAGATTGCTTCTGGGAGGTTATTTCAACTGCCTACGGCGGGTGAAATCATTTAGGACTGCTATATTTGTCCATGATAAACCCTTTAGGCAAAGCTCCCCTAGGATTTCCCGCAAAATTGGGCAGAGAAATGGGCTATATTATTTTGGATATTAATTTTTGTAATATTTTTCTAATTAACTTTTGTAAAATTTTCAACCTGAGAGAAAGTTGTATGGCTTATTCGATCGTGACTAATATCTGTGAAGGCGTTGCTGATTGCGTTCCTGCCTGCCCTGTGGCTTGCATTCATCCCGGAGAAGGAAAAAACACCAAGGGGACTGATTGGTTTTGGATTGATTTTGATACTTGCATTGACTGTGGCATTTGTCTTCAGGTCTGTCCAGTAGCAGGGGCAATTTTGCCAGAAGAAAGACCCGATCTCCAAAGCATTCCTTAAAGCCTGACTTTACTTACTTTTATTGTTTTTTTCATCAGCAATAATGTGCAAGTCTACATCTTTGACATATTTCATGAGTTCTTGCATCGGTGAAGATTTAAGGAGTAATTGCCAACGGGATTTTTGGGTTTGACCAAGGACAATTTGGGTGATGCGATGGGTGTGGGCAACTTCAGCGATCGCCTTGGTGACGTTATTGCCAGCAACCCGGATAAACTCACCCCCCATTTGCTTACAAAAATTCTCACACATTTCTACATGAAGAGATTCTTCTTTATTCAGAAATCGCTCTGGATCACTGACAAAAACTGCATAGAATCTGGCATGAAGTTGCGTTGCCAATCTGGCTCCCCGGCGCAGGAGTTGCAAAGAGTTGGGATAGGTAGATACACACACCAAAACTCGTTCATGGACGCTACAAACCTGCCGATCGTGATTCAGATTTGCCCCGGCTTCAATGTTGTCGGCGACTTCCCTGAGAGCTAATTCCCGCAAGGCAACTAGATGACGACGCTGGAAGAAATTCTCTAGGGATTTTTCAATTTTTTCTGGAGCATAGATTTTGCCTTCTTGCAATCGCTCTTGGAGGGTTTCTGGGGTGACATCAACAACAACTACTTCTGTAGCTTCATCCAGAATGCGATCGGGAATCCGCTCCCGCACCACCACCGTGGTAATTTTGGCAACTAGATCATTCAAACTTTCTAGGTGCTGAATATTCACCGTGGAATAGACATCAATCCCCTGCCTCTAACACCATCTCCACATCTTTGATAGCG
>JAAUUE010000411.1 GCA_012031635.1 Coleofasciculaceae cyanobacterium SM2_1_6
CCAGTCTCCCCTGCTCCATCCGGGGATAACTGCTGATCATCCCGACGATTTTTCTGCTCATAGTTTTTCTACTTGGTAGCCAGCCTGCTCAATTACTCCTTGAATTGTGGCTAGTTCCTTGGTGGATTGTATTTCGAGAATTTTGGTACTCAAATCGGCGGTGACTTCCGCCTTGGAGTCGAGGGCGGCGATCGCTTGAGTAATAATATCTACGCAACCCCCACAGACCATATCCGGTACTTTTACTTGCATTGATTACTTCTTCCTTTGGTTGTTATTTCAGAATTTTACTGAAAAATTTGTCTATAAAGCCCCGTCCTGTCGGCGACACCAGCAATTCTCCCTAGGGCAAAACTGCTCGATCGATAAAAGCTAGAAGCCTAATTCTATCGTTTAGCAACTTGACAAAATAGCCTTTTTAAGGCTACTTTTTTTAGTCTATCTGTTCTCACATGAGAACTGGTGTAGCTGAGGAGAGGAAAATAGCCTCTCTAGGAAAATATGTTAAGATTTGTTGTAGCTGATTATTGTAAATAATTCTAGACGATCGCCTTAGCTTGCGGACTAATTTCTTCCCTTTGTTTTAGTCATCGAAAATATCGAAACCAATTATTTCCCGGCTCCCACTCAACTATTTCCAGAGGCATTTATGGCAGTTAACCAAGCTCCGGTTGGCAATCCTCGCCAAGTAGCATTGCAGGTATCTTTCCCAGACGCACATCAGGCAGCCCAAGATATCTCAGCCTTGAGACAGGTATTCCAAAATATCCAAGCCGACAGCTGTCCCCATACCTATAACTTCCATATGCACACGGTCTACTCCGATGGACAACTCCAGCCAGAATCCCTGATCGAGCAAGCCTGCCGCCTCGGACTCCGGGGATTAGCAATTACGGATCATCACACAGTTAAAGGTTACAAACTAGCTCAACAATGGCTGATTGATCGATCGCCAGAAACTTCTTTAGAACATCCCCAAGAAAATTCTCCAGAAAATCCTCCAGATAATCCTTCAAATAATACAAAACTAACCTTACCCCATCTCTGGACAGGAGTAGAAATCACGTCCCATCTCATCGGCACAGAGGTACATATTCTTGGCTATGGCTTTAACCCAGACCATCAAAAAATCCTGCCCTACCTCCAGGGAACTGCACCTCAGGAAGAACAAGCCCATGCTGCTCAGGTGATTAGAGCTATTCAACAGGCGGGGGGGCTAGCGATCTTGGCGCATCCCGCCCGCTACCGCCAACCAACGGAGCAAGTTGTGACAGCCGCAGTTCAACTGGGCATTGATGGAGTCGAAACCTACTATGCCTACAACAACCCGAACCCTTGGCAAACCAGCCCCGATCAATCTCAGCAGATAAAATCCCTCAGTAAGCTCTATAATCTCCTCAATACCTGTGGGACTGATACCCACGGCTTAGACCTGCTCCGCCGGATTTGACCGTTGATTGACCAATGGTTAACTAATGATTGACTAATGATTGACAGGTGACTGGTGGCAAAACCCGCTATGCTTGAAATAATTAAGATTCTACAGCGAAAAGTATGTTTGGCATAGAAATAGCCTATCTAATCGCAGGAGCCGTAGTCGGCTTTTTTGCTAATAAGTTTATTGAAGAAAACCGTCCCCGCCATCGCCCTAGATTTCCTGAGCCTCCGCCCCAGTCCGATCGCCTCTCAGCAAATTTTGAGGAGCAGCAGTCGGGAGTTAATTCGCCAGTGATAGAGCCAGACATTCCAGAGGTCATTGCCCAACCAACGCCTGAGCAGGTAGAATCCGAGCAAGCAGGATTTGAGCAGAGAAGCTCTGGGCAGATAAGTGGTGATTATTTTCCAGTTAATGCTACGGAAGAATTGAGGGAACTGCGGGAACAACTCAAGCAAACGGAATTGGCTTATCGGTTAGCTGCTGAGATGAGCTTGTTTAAGTCGGGATTTTTGGCTAGGACTTCCCATGAGCTGCGATCGCCCCTCAGTAGTCTCATTGGGTTACACCAGTTAATTATTTCTGATCTGTGTGAAAATCCAGAGGAAGAACGGGAGTTTATTATTGAGGCAAATAACTCAGCGTTGAAACTAGTTAAACTTTTGGATGAGGTGGTGGCGATCGCCAAGGTTGACCACGGCACCGCCCATCTGGAAATGTATCCCATTAACCTCAATACTCTCCTCCAAGAAGTTTACGATCTGACCCATCTCCAAGCAGAAAATCGTAGCCTCCGGTTCCAACTATCCCTGCCCCCAGAGAATGTATTTGTGATGGCAGAACCCAAACGCCTCCGGCAGGTGTTGGTCAATCTGATCGATCGAGCAATTACCAAAATGCAATTAGGGAAAATTCACCTAGCAGTCGCTCCCAGAGAAACCTCTACTGAGGATACTTCCCCAGTGATGATCTGGATTGATGCAGATTCCCATCCCCAAGACTGGGTAGAGCCGATCGACCTCCTCAACTCTCCCCTGGAAAGCTCTTCAGATTCTGCAAAAAATTCTCCCCCCAAGCCCCGCAAAATCTCCAGATAAGCTATCCTCCGGCTTAAACTTTCTCCTAGATCAAACTTTGCTAGAAGTTATGGCAGGTAAACTAGAATTGGTCGCTGGGACATCTCCAGAGTCGATTCGTCTCCAATGTTCTGTCCCCGCAGCTATCCCGATGGCTGATATCCCCTAATTATTTACAGTGAACAGTGGACAGTGAACAGTGAACAGTGAACAGTGAACAGTGAACAGTGAACAGTAAACAGTGAACAGTGAACAGTGAATATTAAGAGCTTACAACTGGTAACTGATAACTGGTAACTGACACTTCGACTTCGCTCAGTGTAAGTAACTGATAACTGGTAACTGGTAACTGGTAACTGATAACTGGTAACTGAATAACTGATAACTGATAACTGATAACTAAACCTATGCTCCTCACCGATCAACGGGATAAACTTGATCCCACCGATGACGCTCTATTTTATGACCAGCCCCGCTTTGTCACCCATGTGGATGAGGGGTTTATTAACCAACTCCGGGAACTCTATCGGCAGAGACTGCTAGCCCAAGGACGGATTTTTGACATGATGAGTAGTTGGGTATCCCATCTGCCGGAAGAAGTGGAGTTTGCCCACGTGGAAGGGCATGGTTTGAATGCCGCCGAATTGGCAAGGAACCCCCGCTTAAATCATTATTTTGTTCAGAATCTCAACCAAAATCAGCAGTTACCCCTCGCCGATGCCGATTTTGATGCGGTAATTAACTGTGTTTCCGTGCAGTATCTCCAGCAACCAGAGGCGATTTTTGCAGAAATCCACCGGATTCTGAAACCGGGAGGAGTGGCTATTTTTAGTTTCTCAAATCGGATGTTTTATCAAAAGGCGATCGCTGCTTGGCGGGATGGCAGTGAAAGCGATCGAGTTGCCCTAGTCAAAGCCTATTTCCAGTCAGTACCGGGTTTTAGCACTCCTGAAATCATCGCTAAAAAGTCGCCGGGAGGCTTACTACCGTGGTTTGGGTCTGGGGATCCTTTCTACGCTGTCCTCGCCCAAAAGGAGTAGGAAAAAAGCTCTGACCCTGAGCCTAGAGAAGTTCCCTGAGCCTAGAGCGTTCCCTAAGCCTAGAGACGTTCCCTGAGCGAAGTCGAAGGGAACATTTCCGTTATCAATAGACCTCTTGCGTGAATAAGGAAAAAGCCCCTCATCCCCCAGCCCCTTCTCCCTAGGGAGAAGGGGAGTAAGAGGAA
>JAAUUE010000034.1 GCA_012031635.1 Coleofasciculaceae cyanobacterium SM2_1_6
GGACTTTCCTCTTACTCCCCTTCTCCTAGGGAGAAGGGGCTGGGGGATGAGGGGCTTTTTCCTTGTTCACGCAAGAGGTCTATTTAGGACTGCTATATCTTAGGTCGATCGCCTCTAACCTGAATTGCCCCCAAATCCCGGAATAATTGCCAAATAAGCCCAAATTTCTCCGCCGGAGTTAACCCAAAAAATATCCCCAACTCCAAAAAGGAATCGGGGAATGTCAATCAGGGTGCATCTACCAATCTATTGTTCTCAACTGTGAGGCGGGATCAGGAAAATCAGCAAACTTTTTTGATCTCATCAAACTGCCACATCACCCAAAAGACTAGACAAAATATTTCCTCATAACCGCCCTAGGACAGAGTGTGATGGCAAGTGCCAAGTAATCTAATTAGCTCCAAGGGAGTTGCCAACCTGCGCCAATACCGCGAGCCATCATGGAAGCGGTGAGAGGAATCAACGACAAGCCCACCAGTTCCCAATGAATAATCTGCCGGAGTACCTTGATTTTGTCTGGGCTAACTTCTGGGGGCTTTTCTGCTTGCAATAATTTAATCCATTGCAGAAAAGAGATTGTGGGGTACAAAGATAGCAAGCTCACCGTCACAAATAGCCCCATTTTTATCCAGAAAACCGGCTGGTGCATATAGTAGGCAGTGTCCTTGGCGTAGTATAAAACCCTGAGAATTCCTGTGGTTAAAACTACTACTGCGGCGATGCCGTAGGCACTATCAGCGATAACTACCCGCCAAGCTGCCTTCAGAGTTAGTTCTCCTTTGAGGGTGACTGATTCTATAGTTAGGGCTGCAAAAATTACCGCTAAACTCAGATAGTGTAGATAAGCCACGATCGCACTAGCCCACATAAAATTTTCCTCAAATAGTAAATTCTTTATAGTCTCAATTTATATAGCGATTTATATAGCGATCCTAAATTATTTTCTAAATTAGATTGCTTCTGGTAGATGATTTCACCTACCTTCGGCGGGTGAAATTATTTAGGACTGCTATAGTCTCAAGTTTAGATGGTAACGCAATTCTCGATAACTGCCTAATTGTTGCCCCAAAGAGATGGGCTAGAAAAAATCCGGGGGAAATAAAAGCAACCACAGAGGCAGGGTGAATAAAAAAGCTGTAGAACCAATGGCAATGGCTCCCACGGTTAGGTCTCGGTCTAGGTCATAAATTTCTGCCAAAACTAAGCTAGCGATCGCTGGCGGTGTCCCCACCTGTAAAACCAATACCAACTGGACATTGCCCGTAACTCCCCACAGGGGCAAACTCCACCCCAACACCAAGGGAACCAAGAGCATTTTAATCCCTAGGCTCACCTTCGATCGATCCAAGCTAGACCAAGAATCCAAATGGCTCAAACGCATCCCAATCAAAATCAAAGACACAAAAATCATCCCCCAGCCCAGGGTCAACAAACTCTGCTCCACCACCGGAGGCAGGGTAAACTGCCGCAGCCCCAACCCCAGTACCAGACTCCACAAAGCGGGATTAATCAGCAAAAATTGCCACACCTTCCCCGACTCTTTTCCCGGAGTTCCTAGACTAACAACCAAAAGGATACCGAGGGTATAAACGCCTAAAACTGTCCCTAACAAATCATAAAACAAAGCCCAGCCTGCGTACTTTTCCCCCACTAAAGCCAAGATAATCGGGAAACCAATATAGCCCGTATTCCCAAACATAGAAGTTAAAAGAAAGCTGGCTTGCGTCGGCGGCTCCCAGAGTTGCTGTCTTTGGAGCCAAACCCAAGCCAAGGCTAACCCCAAGAGACTAGCCAGCCAAGCAGCGATCGGGGCAATCCATACCTGCGCTGAGAGGTCTGCTCGATAGATAAAAATAATAATACTTAAAGGTGAGCCAATCCAAAATAAAAACTGCCCCAAGGAAGCCGGCCCTGCTTTTGGTAATAACTTTCCCAAGCCATAACCAACCACAACACTCATTCCCAACTGTCCATAGAGCTTCAAGAGGGCTTCTACAAGTTGTCCGTGTAGATGAAACATGATTTAATAAAAGATTCATTGCCTTCAGTAGTTTAAGTCGAAATGCAAGATAAACCAAAACTTTTAGACGTGGTGGCTACCTTAATTCCTATTCCTATGGAAAGATTGGCTCTAATTGAAAATACCTATAAACACTTAAAAGATTTACGCCGGGGTATGGTGGGAACGGTTATTGAAGTCTACGAAGAAGGGTCATCATCTAAGGATCTCAAACAAGAAAATTTTTATCTTGTAGAGTTTACGGATTTGGAAGGAAATGAATATGCAGTAGTTAATCTCCGGGCGGAAGAGATTTTAATTTTGCATTATGACCCCACGGATTCTTAGATTGGCAACCCTCTACATCTTGGCGCAAATAACCAATGGACATCTTCGTGAAGAAAATATCCCCAATCATTTATGATCAGTGCAGGCATTGAAGCAGTCCATCAAGAGCTTAATCCCCTAATATTTCATTGCCATGATTGCTACTTTCTTTCATCAAGTTTTTCTCCCGCAAGTAATGATGACAACCGGGGGGTTGCAAACTATCGGCGTTGTGGATTTAGCCAGATTTTTTCATGGCAAGCATCAACAACCGATGGTAGGAACCCTGTTCATTAATGTCTTGGGGGCATTACCCTTTGCCGAATTAGCAACATCAACCGGGGCAATGGATCTTTCCGCCGCAAATATCTTGCTCTGCGCCTTGGTTGCCCTCAGTATTTCTACGGCTATGGGTCTGGTTGCTGCTTACGTTGCCTGGAGATTACAAAAAAAAGTAGTGGAGCTAAAACATTTCAATGTAGCCCTAGCTCAGGATAAAGCAGCCCTAGCTCAGGATAAAGCTGGTCTAGAGATCACCTTACAAGATTTAGCACTGGAACTTGCCTCAAAAACTCATGAATTGTCACATCTGCAAGGGCAACTCCAGAACTTGTCCACTAGTATTCCGGGGGTGGTGTTTACGGTTTTGATCTACCCTGACGAGTCTTTGCAGTTTGAGTATCTCAGTGAGGCAGTGAAAGATATCTATGAACTCGATCGAGAGGCGGTACTAGCGAATCCCCGGCTGATGCAAGAATTAATCCATGAGGACGATCTCCGAGATTTTTGGCAGGCAGTGTTTGCAAGTGGTCAACAACTCCAGACTTTTGAACATGAATTTCGGATTATCACGGCTGCGGGTATCGAAAAATGGCTCCAGGTAAATTCCCAACCGGAACGGCGCAATGACGGGGCGATAGCTTGGTACGGGTCAATTATTGAGATCACCAGAAGAAAAGGCTACGAAACTTCTCTTCAGGGACAACGGGAATTTATGAAGCAGGTGATTAATGTGATTCCCAGTGCGATCTTTGTCAAGGATCGATCGGGTAATTTCATCGCTGCCAACCAAGCCGTTGCCCAAATCCATGGTGTTCCCCTAGAAGAGGTGATTGGCAAAAACATCATGGAGTTAAACCAAAGCATCTCCGCCGAGCAGTTAGCGATCTACAACCAGAATAATCAAGAGGTAATGGAGACGCTCCAGCCCAAAACCTTGCTAGAAATAATTCCGACTCTCCAAGGAGAAGAACAATGGTATCAAACCATTATCAATCCCTACGTTACTTCCACTGGACAGGTAGAGGGGGTGATTGGCTGTTGCACCAACATTACGATTCTCAAACAGTTACAGGCCGAGGCAACATCAGTTAGTGAGCGTCTCCAACACCTGTTGACCTCCAGTTCAGCCCTGATCTTTAGTTGCAGTCTGGATCTGCGGACTACTTTTATTAGTAGTAATGTCGAAGTCGTGATGGGATATCCGGCTGAGAAGTTTACAGACGAGTCGGGCTTTTGGTTGGAGCGCATTCATCCAGAGGATCGATCGAGGGTGATTGCCGAGCACGATCGTCGCCAAGATACCTATAGTTATGAATACCGCCTCCTCTGCGCTGACAACACCTATCACTGGTTTTATGACCAGTTGCGCCTAGTCCGAGATGAGGCGGGGCACCCTCTAGAAATTGTCGGCTACTGTACCAATATTAACCGTCGGAAACACATAGAAATTGATCTCAAAAACCATCAGGCTTTTCTGCAACAAATTTTGGACATTGTGCCTAATAGTATTTTCGTGAAAGATACGGACGGTTATTTTGTCACCATCAGCCGGGCGGGTGCCGCCATCTATGGAGTCAGCGTTGAAGAAATTATTGGGAAGCGAGAAAATGAATTTATTGATATTTCTCCAGAACAAATGGAAACTTATCTCCTAAATAATCGGCGAGTCATGGAAACCGGGGGACGACAGACCTATCCGAGCCAAGCGATCGTCAATAAACAAGGCGAAGAGCGGTGGTACAAAACCATTGTCGAACCTTTTATTGATACCCAAGGTGTGATTAAAGGGGTGATTGGCTCGGCAACAGATATTACAGAGATCAAGCAAGCAGAACTAGAAATTCAATCCCAGCAGACTTTTCTCCGGCAAGTGATCGATCTTGTCCCTAGTTGCCTCTTTGTGCGGGATCTTGAAGGTAAACTTTTACTGCTCAATGCTGCCGCCGCTTCCATCTATGGAGCCACCAAGGAGGAGATTCTCCACCAAAACGAATCGGGTTTTATGAATTCTCCAGAGCAGGGGTTGCAATTTTGGGCAAATAACCAGGAGGTCATCACCACCGGCAGCAAAAAAATTATTGAAGCCCAGCCAGTCACTAACCACCGGGGCGAAACGCATTTTTATTACACCGTTATTAGTCCATTTTTGGATCTGGAGGGAAATATTCAAGGTGTTATTGGCTGCTCTACGGATATTACGGACTTAAAAAAAGCTGAAATCGAACTCCAAACTGCCATGGAAGCTGCTGAATCGGCGAATCGGGCCAAGAGTACTTTTTTAGCCAGCATGAGCCACGAACTGCGGACTCCCCTTAATGCCATCCTTGGTTTTACTCAAGTCATGGAGCGAGATCATCCCCTCAACCCCAACCATCAGGAATACTTGGGGATCATCAATCGAGCCGGGAAGCACCTCCTAGAATTGATTGATGATGTGTTGGAAATGTCCAAGATCGAAGCCGGGAAGATTAGTTTGCAATTAAATCTCTGCGATCTCCACCTGTTGTTGCAGGAATTAGAAGATATATTTCGGTTGAAGGCAGCATCTCAAAATTTGGAGTTGATCTTCTCGATCGATCCCGGGCTGCCTCAACAGATAGAGACTGATGAACGCAAGCTCCGGCAAATTTTATTAAATATTCTGGGGAATGCCCTGAAATTCACCGAAAAAGGGCAGATTAGTCTCCGGGCAGTCTCGGAACCGGAGGAGAATAGCTTGGTATTTACGGTGACGGATACCGGGGCAGGGATTGATCCCACCGAGATGCCGTTGCTATTTACCCCTTTTATGCAGACGACTACAGGCTACAAATCCCAGCAGGGAACTGGTTTGGGGTTAGCCATCAGCCATAAATTCATCCAGCGCCTAGGGGGAAAAATTACAGTTCAAAGTAGCGTCGGCAGAGGTACGGAGTTTACAATCCAGATCCCCCTCAACCTCCCGCCAGATCCTCCCTTGATCTCGATGATTTAATCTTCCCTTGGGGAAGATTCCTTAATTATTGACCAACAGGCTTGAGCGATCGCCCAATCTTCTTGGGTTTGGATAATTAACACTCGGACGGCGGAATTAGGCGTAGCAATATCTCGTTCTTTTGGGGCTGGAGATTGTTCTTGAGAATTACCAAGATAATTGCGCTCGGCATCGATGGTGATCCCTAAAAAAGCTAGGCGATCGCAGGTTAGCTGTCGGACGATCGGGCTATGTTCCCCCACACCGCCAGTAAAGACTAGGGCATCTAAACCGCCGAGACTGGGGATAAGGGCGGCAATATTAGCACTAAGGCGATGGATAAATACATCTAGGGCTAACTGGGCTTGGGCATTACCCTCCTCGATCGCCTCCAATACCCGGCGCAGATCGCTACTCACCCCCGAAATCCCCAACAAGCCCGATCGCTTGTGGAGTAAATTATCTAAATCCGCCGTGGAGTAGCCCTGGCGACTGAGATAGAGGAGAATCCCCGGATCCACACTGCCGGAGCGACTACCCATCATTAACCCCTCTAGGGGCGTAAAGCCCATGGTCGTATCCACCGATACCCCCTTAGCAACGGCGGCAAGGGAGCAACCATTGCCTAAATGACAGTTAATTAATCGCAAATTTTCTAGGGGTTGACCAAGAACTTGGGCGGCTCGATCGCTACAGTACTGGTGACTAATCCCGTGAAATCCGTAGCGGCGAATCCCCTGCTGGAACAAATCGTAGGGCAGGGGATAGACGACGGCGGCGGCGGGCAGAGTTTGATGGAAGGCGGTATCAAAAACGGCGACTTGGGGGACATGGGGCAGGGCTTGGCGGATAATTTTTATGCCTTCGAGGTTGGCGGGATTATGGGCGGGAGCTAGGGGAATTAAGGCTGCGATCGCCTCTTCGACTTCTGGAGTAATTAGCACTGGCTGGCTGTAGCGATCGCCCCCGTGGACGACCCGGTGCCCGACAATATCGATGGCAGTCAAGTCCTCAATAACCTTTGTCTCTCCTGTGTAGAGGGTGGCAAGGAGTTGCGTAAGTACCCCTTGGCGATCGCTGCTGGGGAGTTTTTGGCTGGTTTTCTGACCATTACCCTGAGCTTTGCACTCGGCAAGATCTGGTTGGTGCAGCCAGTCGATCGACCCTGACCAAATCGGCTCGTTGGCGTAGCCTCTCCCTTGGAGCATTGGCTCTTGGGGAAACTCCAGGGGAAAAGAGGTTCCCAGTTGCTCTGGGTTTAGATCATAAAGGCAATTTTTTTGAGTGCTAGAGCCAGAATTGAGTACGAGTATTTTCATTGACAGGCTGGGAGTTGGTGAGCATTCAAGATACGAACATTCTAAGATGTCGATCAGGAATATCCAAAACTTCCTCAGAATCTTCTCAGAATCTTCTCAAGATTTTCTCAAAGTCTTCTCATAATAAAATTTTCTAAGAAATTGTTTCTAGGAAATTGTGTTGAAGATATAGGTATACTCAGCATGGAGATCAAAATTAATAGTGCCTAACTGCTTGGCTCTTACGGGGATTCCGTCTCCAGTATTGTTAAAGGCGTAGAACATTTGGTTCCATGAAGTCTGAGGCGAATGGGGACCTGTATTGAGGTAGTTGCCAGTACCATCCCCATCACTAAGGCGATATTCTCCCCAAACAATCATGCCATGACAGTTTCCCGTGTGGGTCATTTCCACCAAGGTTTGCTTCTGGGTAACGTAGGGTTGAGTCAGGTCGGCATCAAAAACCACGATCGGCTCTGCCAGATTTTTATAGTAGGGAATATCTTTGGGCGTAACGTAGAGAAATGTTCCTTGGTACTCATTGATAGGAGATAGATCAAAACCACAGGTGTTGTCTGGAAACATCCGCAGTTTTTCCATAAGCTGCCGAGACTCCACTAATGCTAGATAGACCCGGACGGTTTGAGGAATGATTTTGGCTTGGGGTTTCAGCAGTCTTTGCTGGGCATCGGTGACAATTTTTAGGATGTTTTCGCCAAAGACATCATCGGCGATCGTCTCCGTCACCAAGACATCACAAGGGGGAATTTCTTGGGCTGTGAGATCAAAGCTCAACTTATTAAAAACCGTAATGCGATCGCTCAACCCGTTCAATTTGATGATTTCCAGTGCCTTGCCATACATAACTGGGTTAACTTCGCAGGTATATACTTGCCCCGCCCCCAGTCGCGCCGCCATCATGGACAATAAGCCGGTGCCAGTCCCAATATCTAAAACTAAATCCCCCGGCTTGACCCGCTCCGAAATAGCTCGATAAAATGCGACATTTCTAACTTGATTGTTCAACATTGGCATATGCCAGTCTTGAATGATTTCGCCTACTTGCATAGAAATATTTATAGTTGATAACTTTCTGTTGATAACTACTCTGTTAACGAGTTTATTTACAAGATTCTCACCGCAAATTTCAGGAGGTCGTTGCTTTGACCACCAACACAGAGCAGGGAGCTTCTGCTAAAACTTGGCTACTGACGGAGCCTTCAATGATCCGTTTTAATCCTGTTAAGCCCCGATTGCCCATAACTATGAGGTCTGCTTGGTAAATGTGGGCAAGACGGACTAGCTCGATCGCTGGGTCTCCGGTGACGACTTCTATCACACAAGCACTCGTACTGAGCGGAGCCGAAGTATAGGCTAGTTGGGTTTGATAAGCTGCGAGGACTGCTTCTGCCTCTGACACAGATAAAATTTCTGGGTTGTGGGGGCGATCGGCGGCGGCTAAGTCATCAGGGGGCGGGGTCACATGGGAGAGGATGATTTTCCCCCGGTCAGAAATTTTCAAGTTAGCAAGAGTCCCAACAATTTTGTTGAGAAAATTTAGTACCATCGATAGCGACAATTACTGTATTTAACACAACTGTATTTAACACCCAGCCTCATCTCCTAATTGCTTGTAAGACTCTCTAGACTACCATTCTCTAAAAACATTCTCCGGGAATCTGTATCCCCAGATTAATTAGATTAGTCTAAATTAGCCAGATTAGCCAGATTAGCTAGATTTCTCTAGCTCCCTTCACTCTCGATCGCACGGATTCCGCATGGGAGGGCAAACCTTCAGCTTGGGCTAGGGTCTGGATAGCCGTCGCCGCTTTTTGGAGGGCTTGGGGCGAGTATTGAATGAGGCTGGAGTGTTTCATAAAAACTTCTACTCCTAGGGCAGAGGCGTAACGGGCAGCCCCAGAGGTGGGCAGGGTATGGTTGGGGCCAGCAAGATAATCTCCCACAGCTTCGGGGGTGGAGTAGCCGAGGAAAATTGCCCCGGCATGACGGATTTTTTCTAACAAATCCCAGGGTTCTGCCACTTCCAGTTCTAGGTGTTCGGGGGCAAACTGGTTGCTGAGGTGGGCAGCGGTTTCGAGGGAGTCTACGAGGATAATAATGCCGTAGTGGGCGATCGCTTTTTCGGTGAGGAGGCGGCGGGGATGATCTACCAATTGCTGTTCTACTTCATGTTGGACGGCAGTGGCAAGTTTAGGGTCATTGGTAATTAAAATAGCCGCAGCAAGGGGATCGTGTTCGGCTTGGGCAAGAAGATCCGTGGCTACATGACTGGGGTTAGCGGCTCCATCAGCAATGATCAATACTTCTGAAGGACCAGCAAGGGAATCGATCCCCACCGTTCCGTAAACCAGTTTCTTGGCAATGGTGACATAAACATTCCCCGGACCAGTGATCACGTCCACCTTGGGAATAGTTTCGGTGCCGTAGGCGAGGGCAGCGATCGATTGCGCTCCGCCGACTCGGTAAATTTCTTCGACCCCGGCTTCTTGGGCAGCCACAAGGACGGCGGCGTTGAGATGTTCCTGCTGTCCCGGTGGGGTCACCATCACAAGGCGAGGCACTCCCGCCACCTTAGCAGGGATCGCATTCATTAACACTGTGCTGGGATAGGCGGCTCTGCCGCCGGGAATGTAAACTCCGGCTCGATCGACGGGGGTGTAGCGTTTCCCCAATACCACTTCATCTTCCCCAAAGTTGACCCAAGATTTCGGCAGACGCTGGCGATGGAAGGCTTCAATATTCCGGGCGGCTAACTGAATAGCACTCAAAAGTTCTTGGGAAACTTGTTGGTAGGCAGCATCTAGCTCCGCCCCTTTGACTCGTAACTGGTCAGCCGTGAAGACTTGACCGTCAAACTCCTCTGTGTAGTGGAGTAGTGCCTTATCTCCTTGGCGTTTTACTGCTTGGAGAATTTCCCGGACTGTCGCCTCTTTATGCACCACTTGGTCATCGTGGATGCGATCGCAAATCCGTTGCAATTCTGTTTCAGCTTCAGTCTGGTCAGTGATAATTCTGAGCATGGAGTCTTCCCCCTTCCTAGATATTGCCCGTCCGAGACAGGTCGAGAACACAACACCTGCATACTACCCGGACTCATCTTTCTAGCTTAGCTTAAATCCCCAATTCTTGAGGCTCGATCGACCAAATACGCCAAATCCTCATGGCAACTTCCAGAACTAATTTTCTCTGATCCCCAAAAAATTTTCAGAAAACTACGTAAATTTAACTAGATCTGCAAGTTAGACATAAAATTAAGTCTAGTTCATCAGGGCAGCATCAAGTTTTAGTTTTGATTAAAGTAACTGCCTTGCGGCAAGTAGGGTTTTCTGGTCAACAACCAGTCAATAGATAATCACGCTTCCCGCACAGCCCAAATTTTCCTGCATCTACAACAACGCATCTACAACAACGCATCTACCACATATCTACAAGGCAGTGATCTAGCCATTAGGACTCCGCCAAGCATCTACTACAAGATACTTACAGCAAGGCATAAATTATCTATCTCATGGGTATTTATGCCCCAAATATTGCTACCCAAAATCTTCCTGCCTAAATTCATGGGGAAAGCCTAATGGGGAAAGCTGCCCTCAAAAATATCTAGGGCTTGGCTAGAAAAACTTCTGACCAGATTAATAACCCCAATGACCGGATTGATAACTCCAAATTCTGAATCCTTGATTTTAGTAACCAAAATATTTATTAACAAGCCTAAGTGAGCAAATTCCTAGGGAATATTTATCTATTTACAAATTATGAACTAGCTTTCAGGAGCCTACTGCTGCTGGGGAGGGGGGATTCTTGATGGGGAGAAATATGTTAGTTGCCACTGAGAATAACTTAATGAATAGCTTGATTTTGTCAACCCCTACAGATAGTCATACTTTTTCGATCGATCTCCAAGAATTACAAGAATTAACCGACTTAAACGACTTAAATAACCGAGATTACAGCGAACCGAGACAACTTCCCCAAGCCAACCAAGCCAACCAAGCCAACCAAGGGCATGGTCTTCATCCAACTCCCCCCCTGCTGCTCCATGAGCGTGACCTCGCAGTTTTGGCCGATTTACTAGAAAGAGACGATACCCCGGAGATTTTGGCAAATATCAATGAAAGTTTGGTGTGCCTGAGTCCTGAACCGGGCTGGGATGATTTCCCCGAAAACTTGTTAGAAATCTTTGATTTTCTGTTTTAACGTGAGTTCGACAAAATCTGAAGCCCTCACCCTCACCCTCTCCCAGAACGGGGGAGGGAACAAGAAAAATTAGTCTTACTCCCCTTCTCCCTCAAGGGGAGAAGGGGTTGGGGGGATGAGGGGTATTTCTGAGCATCGAACTCACGTTAAAATAGATTACCGAAACTTGTTCCCTGTAAGTTGCATAAAATCAAAGACCCAGCAAATAGCTAGAACCAACTACCCATGATTAATTTCTTCGCAGAAAGAAGCTATTAATATAAATGGCGATAATCGAGCCAAGGACAGCAATGAACACACCGGGAATATTTAAACTCGGGGCAGATAGTTGGAGGTTGCCAGTCTGGATAAAGGTGAATAGGGTTCCACCAATGAAAGCCCCTACTACTCCTAAAATTAGGGTTTGAATCCAGCCGCCGCCTTGGGTTCCGGGAACAATTGCTTTGGCGATCGCCCTGCCAATAAACCTAATACAATCCAAGCAAGAATATTCATAACTAATTTTCTCCCGATTAATTCGCTGATAATTTGATTGATCTGGTCTAGAAATTAGTCTATGGGATATTTGGGCTATTTATTGAATAAATTGATTAAATAGGTGATGAAACTTGGTCAAAATATCTAAAGTTAAGGAAGTCAGATTAAGAAAGTTAGAACACTAGCGTAAATAACTCCCATGCTTTATTTACGATCGACGCAGGTACTCCTTACTCAAGGTTGCGGCAAATACTCAGAGCCACGGCTTCGGCGACTTTGATGCCATCGACGGCAGCAGAAAGAATCCCCCCGGCATAACCAGCCCCTTCTCCGGCGGGATAGAGTCCTTGGGTATTACAGCTTTGGTAATCTTGCCCCCGCTTGATACAGAGGGGAGAAGAAGTGCGGGTTTCCACTCCGGTAAAAATCGCATCGGGGAGGGCAAAACCGGGAATTTGGCGATCGAATACAGGAATAGCTTCTCGGAGGGCAGCGATCGCATAGTCGGGCAGGCTGGTACTTAAATCCCCCAAATGCACCCCCGGTTTATAGGAAGGTTTGACACTGCCGAAGGTGGTCGAGGGTCGTTGCGCCAAAAAATCCCCAAGTAATTGCGCTGGAGCTTTGTAGGTTTCGCCGCCGAGCTTGAAGGCGAGGGATTCTAAGTGGCGTTGCAGTTCAAGCCCCGCCAAAGGACTGCCGGGATAATCCGCCGGAGTAATCCCCACCACGATGCCACTATTAGCATTTTTGCCACTGCGCTCGTACTGGCTCATGCCGTTGGTCACCACTCGCTCCACTTCCGACGTTGCCGCCACCACCTGTCCCCCCGGACACATACAAAAACTATAGACCGATCGACCATTGCTACAGTGATGTACCAAACTATAATCTGCCGCTCCCAGCATGGGGTGTCCAGCTTGGGTTCCCAGACGGCTCTGGTCAATCAGGGTCTGGGGATGCTCCACCCGAAAACCAATGGAAAAGGGCTTGGCTTCCATGTATACCCCCCGCCTGTGCAGCATCTCGAAGGTATCACGGGCGCTATGACCCACGGCTAAGACTAGATGATCGCAGGGAATCTGCTCCCCAGACCCAAGAATTACGCCCCGTACCTGTCCATGCTCAATTTCCACATCCTCAACTCGGCTCTGAAAGCGGATTTCTCCCCCCAAGGCAGTGATAGTGTTCCGAATATTTTCCACAATTTTCACTAGGCGGTAGGTGCCAATGTGGGGTTTGTTGATAAATAAAATTTCTGGATCAGCCCCGGCATTAACTAATTCCTGCAACACTTTCCGCCCCTGCTTATTGGCATCTTTGATCCGGCTGTAGAGCTTGCCATCGGAAAAAGTCCCGGCTCCCCCTTCCCCAAATTGAGCATTAGATTCTGGGTTAAATTTGCCCTTACTCCAAAAGCCAAAGGTGTCACGGGTGCGATCGAGCACCATCTTCCCCCGCTCCAAGATCAACGGACAAAACCCCATCTGGGCAAGTAATAAACCCGCAAACATCCCACAAGGTCCTGTGCCAATCACGATCGGGCGATTTTTTAATTCTTGACTTGACCCTTGTTTTAATTCTTGGTGGAATCCTTGGGGAGCGGTAGCCACGTAGTTATAGGTAGTATCAGGAGTGGGGAATACATGGGGATCTTTTTGAAAGCGGTGGAGTAATTTATCTTGTTTAGGAGTAATAATATCAACGGCATAAACAAAGGCGATCGCCCCTCGTTTGCGAGCATCATAACTGCGCTTAAAAATAGTGTATTTAACTAATTCTGTGGCAGTTATCCCCAATTTTTTGAGAATAGCTTTTTGTAGATCTGCTTCGGTATGATCTAGAGGGAGTTTAATTTCTGTGAGGCGAATCATATATACAATTTTTTACTTTTTACTTTTTACCTTTTACTTTTTACCTTAATTAAGTTCCAGAACCAACTAAATAATTTTTCAATCCAGAGGACAATTTCATCAAGAATTTCTATAGATTTCTGTAAGGGATGTTTGACATAGCCTTTAGAAGTGACTTCGGTTTCAATCCAATCTGGAGAGTTATTAGTTAAAGATGAATTTTCTATAGTTTTCTTAACTAGCTGTGGAGATTTTTGAGATATTGACTGGGAGCGATCGAGAGCCGCCGGGTTTGATCTTTGGATTGATTTTTGAGTTGATTTTTGGGCAGATTTCTGTTGCCGATAGTTTTGGCGTTGTGGGGAACCGTGAACAGACGGTAGAGGTTTTGTCGGCGGGAGTGTTCTTTGGGGAGTTGCAGCCAAATCCGAGGATTTATTTGGCGAATTACTTAGAGATTTCCGTGAGGATTGATGAGAAATTTTATGTTGTTGAGGTTTGACTTTTTTGAATCTAGCAACCATCACCTGTGTCCAAGAAGGGGAGTTAGTTTGAGCCAGCATTTTAGTCTCAGCCTTAGTTTCAATCTTAGCATTAGCTTGATTTTCAGCCAAAGAAGGCACATCTAGCATCATTTCATCTTGGTAAGAATTCACTTTAGACAATGATGTAGTCACGAATAAATCTTCAGTATTTAACCAATCATCTTCAGAAAAGAGTAATTCTGGATAGGTTACTGAGGCAGCAGAATTATCTAAAGATGGAGAAGCAGAAACTGGAGAATTATTACTAATAGAACTAGATTGAGTATCCGGGTTTAAGTTCACTGGTTTCTTGCCAAAGAAATAGACGATCGCCGCTTGGATTAATTGCCAAATATTATCTTGAGAATTAGTATCTGAAGAGTTGATTTTTGGGGACTGGTTTCCATTGATTAACTCTCTAGGATCTGAGTTAGAATTAGTTAAACTCTGCCTAGAATGTCTATTAGCTAAACCTTTAGTAATCAAATTTTCTGGGTGAATAATCATCGGGAATATCTCTTCACCCACATGAATTAACCACTGGGAAGTCGGCACAATTTGATTTTCTTCTACTTGATAAATCTGCTCATCAAAATTACTGAGGGTTTCAGGATCGATCGCTAAGCTTGGCAAGGAAAAACTAGGTAATTTCAGAAGATTTTGGTTAGGGTTGGTAAGACGAGATTCTTGGAATAGATCGGCAGCGATCGCTACGTCCCCCTGTTGTACCCAAGCCATTAATTTCCAGAACCATCGAGCGGGCAAAAATACCTTAGGGCTAGTGGGCTGAGGTAGTTGATTGGGAATAGGGCGTTGCGACTGGAGGAACTGACGGCGATCGTAGTAATAATTAGCAATTTCCCAGATGATTTTTTTAGCTAATTTTTGTTGTTGAACTGGCGTAAGAATATCTAAAATTCGATTATGATTATCAACTAAAACTAAAGCCTTTGACTCTGATGAACAGGCTACACCCTGAATGAATTTACCAATACTTTCTTGTTGAATTGAGATGTCTTTTGTTGCAAGATTAGATTCTTTGGCAATAGTAATTAGAGAATGTCGAAGACTATGCTGATCAATGATTTCTGGATGAGGAATAGTAGTTAAGGTGCTTTGTAAATCAGGAAAATCGCTAAAATCACCGATACTTACAAAATCATTTTTAGAATTATTTATAGAGTCACTGACATGATCGAGATGATCCGATGCCAACTCTAAAATTTGAGTTTGATGGTTTGATCCCAACTTTGGCGAAGCAGCTAAATTCCGAAAACTAAGAACGGCTATTAAACTAGATATTTCCGCTGGTTTCAGAAAACTTTCTACAGAATTTAAAATATTTTTAACTATTTGATCTGGGGCTGGGGGTAAAGTCGGCTGAGCAATTTCTGACTCTGATAATTGGGTCTGATTTTTAGTGGCAGATTGCTGTATTTGTCTGACAAAAGTTTGAGTAGTTTGGACAAGTAAATAAACTGGATAAAGGGCAATTTGTACACTCCAAACAGTCGCTACTTGCAAATGACGCAACACTGTTTTAGACTGATCCACTAGTTGTTGCGATCGCCGATTAATAAAATTAAATAATCTACTTTTGTAGACACCAGAACTAGATTCAGAACTAGATTCAGACATAGGAGGAGCAGTGGTAAATAGTTTAGAAGACCCAGCAGATAATAAAAATCAGGAAAATCTGATTCCAGGCTCTCATCATTTATTAGAAGAAGTGGTCGATCGACTCCGGGCTTGTACCCAAATAAATATTTTAGATAACTGGCAATCCTGTAATACAGATATTTCTGCTAGTCAGATAGACCGATTATACTCTTTTCCTTGGGGAAAGCCGACAATTAACTCTAAAAGTTACATTACTTGGGCAAAGGGTTCTCAAGTCATCTGGTTGCGTCAAAAAGTGATTATGCCCCAAAGTTTACCTAATAGTTCAGATAGCTACCCCCTTACTGGATTATCTCTAAGATTAGCCCTCACTTGGTGGGCAGAAGCAGCGCAGGTTTTTATAGACGGCAAGCTGGTGCAAGCAGGAGATTTATTCGATGCTCAAGCACGGGTGTTATTGCAGGCGGCAGTGACGGCGGGGACAGCAGTTGAAGTCATGTTGAGACTAGTTAGTCCTGCCCATGACCAGGGGGCTTTGATGCGATCGACCCTCATCTACGAATTACCCTACAAAAATTTTCAATCTACGCCAGAATTACAATTATTAGACTTGAATTTTATTGCCGATCAAATTGCTGTTTATCAACAATATTTACCACTTGAAGAACTAGAGAAATTAGCTAATCTTACTACTCAAATCTCGTGGAAATTACTACCTAAACCCGAACAATTTAATCTCAGTATTTATAACTGGTATCAATCACTTTTTCAATTGGGATTACCCCAAATAATTCAACAACGGAAAACTAATTTATTAGGTCATGCCCATCTAGATATGGCGTGGTTATGGGAAGTTGCCGAAACTTATCAAGTCGCCCAAAGAACGTTTACTTCGGTAGTTAATCTCCAAGAAGACTTTCCCGAATTAATATTTTGCCACTCCACACCAGCGTTGTATCAATGGATTGAGCAGAACCTTCCAGAATTATTTACAACCATTCAAGCAAAGGTACAGCAAGGGACTTGGGAACTAGTGGGGGGAATGTGGATTGAGCCGGAAATGAACTTAATTAGCGGGGAGTCGATCGCTCGTCAACTCCTCTACGGACAACGCTACTATCAAGCTAAATTTGGACAAACTACCAAGGTTGCGTGGCTACCCGACACTTTTGGCTTCTGTGCAACTCTGCCCCAGTTTCTCCAATTAGCTGGTATTGATTATTTTGTTACACAAAAACTAGATTGGAATGATACAAATAAATTTCCCTATCCTTTATTTTGGTGGGAATCGGTAGATGGTAGTCGAGTTTTAAGCCTAATGTCTAATCCCATTGGCGAAGGAATAGAACCAATAAAAATGGCAACCTACGGAGCCAATTGGGAAGCAAAAACTGAGTTGTTAGAGCATCTTTGGTTAATGGGAGTCGGCGATCATGGCGGTGGTCCCAGTCGAGATATGTTGGAAACTGTCAAGCGTTGGCAAGTAAACATTAATGACTCTGTAAATACTCCAATTAATGACTCTACAAAAACTCCATTATCTCTAGAATCTCTAGTCTCTTCAAAATCCCTAGTAGCCTTTCCTAAATTACAATTTACTAAAGCAGTAGATTACCTAGAAAAGATTGCAGAAGAGGTGAAATCTTTAGAAATATCTTCCCAACTTCCTATCTGGCGGGATGAATTATACTTAGAATTTCATCGGGGTTGTTATACGACCCATGCAGATCAGAAATACTACAATCGCTACTGTGAAGGGTTACTTTATGAGGTGGAATTATTAGCCTCGATCGCTACTCTCTCCACTGGAAAAATTTATCCCCAAGAGCTAATTACTAAACTGTGGCAGCAAGTCCTCTTTAACCAATTTCATGATATTTTGCCCGGTACATCTATTCCTGAAGTTTTTGTGACTGCAAATCAAGAATGGCAGGAGGTTATCCGGTTAGGAAATGAGCTTTGGGAAGATAGTTGGCAAGCGATTTTTCAGCAAATTAATTTATCTCCCCCAGATAGCCTCAAAGATCACGAAAATCCTCAATCTAAAATCCAACATACAATCCAACCAATTATTGTATTTAATTCCCTCAATTGGCAGCGTACTGAGGTAGTAAGTTTTAGAATGCCAGTCCAATTATTAGATATATTAGTTTTTAATCAATCAGATAATCAATTCCAGAATCAATTCCAGAATCAATTCCAAAATCAATTTGAGAGTCAATTCCAGAATCAACTCCAGAGTCAACAGGAAAGTCAATCAAATCAAACTTTTTGGGCAATTCTAGATAGTGATGGTCAACCTGTATTGAGTCAACGATCGCTCAATAATCCCGATCAATTATTATTTCTTGCCGCAGATATTCCCAGTGTTGGCTTTCGAGTTTTTTGGCTAAAAATTAATTCCTTGCAATCTATAGATAATTGTCAAGATATTCCCCAAGATAATCAAGATATTCCTCAAGAGTTGTGGCTACTAGAAAATAAATTACTAAGAGTATTAGTTGACCCTAAAACTGGTGATCTGATTCAGGTATTTGATCTCGTGAACGATCGAGAAGTTCTCCAACCCTCAGGCGGCAATCAATTGCAATTCTGGCAAGATCAAGGGCAGTATTGGGATGCTTGGAATATTGACCCCGACTATGCTCAATTCCCTTTACCGGGGGCAGATTTGGTATCTATTACCTATGTAGAAAAGGGACAAGTCCGCCAGAGTATCCAAGTCGTGCGGAAATTTAGAAACTCTACTTTTATCCAAGATTATGTCTTAGATATCCATTCTTCCCTAATCAAAATTGTGACAACAGTAGATTGGCAAGAATCCCATGTATTAGTCAAGGCAGCATTTCCCCTGACAGTCACTAGCGATGTGGCAACCTACGAAATTCCCTGCGGCACGATCGATCGATCCACCCGACCTGTGACGGCAATGGATAAAGCTAAATGGGAAGTTCCGGCTCTCCGCTGGGCAGATTTGAGTGAGCAAGCTAATCTAAGTAATCTCCGTAATCTAAATAATTCAGGTAATCTCAGCGAGCAAAATTATGGAGTAAGCCTATTAAATAATTGCAAGTATGGTTATGATGCTCAACCCGACCAGTTACGGCTCACCCTCCTGCGAGGCAGCCGATGGCCCGATCCCCACGCCGATCGTACCCAGCACCAGTTTACCTATGCCCTCTATCCCCACGCAGGAAACTATCAACAGGCAAGGACTATTCTCAAGGGTTATGAGTTGAATTTACCTCTAAAAACTAGGACAGAAGCTATTAGTAGTTCACCAAATAATTTGATACCAAATACTGGAAATACTGATGAGGTCAAAAGTCATTCTTATGTTATGGATTCCCATAGTTGGTGTAGTTTAGAATCTGAAAATTTAATAATTACTGCCTTGAAACAGTCAGAAACATCAGCTAAAGAATGGATTGTCAGATGTTATGAAATTGGTGGTAATCCAACTTCCTTTGTTCTTCACAATTCCCTTGGCTTGATTCCCGCTCACCGAGTAAATCTCCTAGAAGAGAGGATTACTGAGACTATATCTACAAGCTCTCTCCAGTTAGAGATTAGACCTCACCAGATTGCCAATTTTTGCCTGAAGAAGTCCTCAGCCGAAGTGTCTCCGTAGAAATACGCAATCTAGATTAGAGAATTTCTAAAAAGTGTCTTGGCAAAGTCCCAACCATAAAGACTTTGTAAAGAAATAATAAACTTCTTTAAGAAACAAACTCCAGTCTAAATGCTGTTTGTTCCATTTCAGTAGTGACTCTACTTAATTTTTTGGTAGTTGTTACTAACTAAGGAAAATTGTCTGGTGAAATTTACGGAATTGAGGATGTCGATTAGAAAAATGTGTTAATCTACCCTATGAGTATTAATTGGGGGCGTAAATCGTGATTAACCCAACATTGAAACTAAGTTAAAACCACAGTAATTAATTTTCTATGGCTATTTTGGATTCCCAAGGACGTTTGTTTGGCAAAGTTAGCATCCTTGATTTGGGGGCTGGTTTAGTAATTTTGATGGTCTTAGTGGGGATATTCCTATTTCCCGGTACTGGTCGATCGATCGCTCAGGTCAACTCCAACAGCAAATCGGTGGAAGTAGATGTCCTCGTCAGAGGTTTGAATGTCGTGGACTCTTCTAGTCTGATGAATAATCTCAAGGCTGGACAGCAAACCAATGTAATTATTCGTAATCAACCCCACGGCAAAGTAGATATCAAAGCAGCCAGACAGCTAGAAAGAACCGTAGTTGTTCCTCAACCTGACGGCTCTGTAAAAGCCCTACCCGATCCCCGCACGGATATTTTTAGTGTGGATATGCTCATGACCTTGGCTGGCAAAGCCCAGATGACTGAAGACGGCGTAGTTATGGGAGGAAACAAGGTCAAGGTGGGGACTTCGATCGAGCTAGAAGGCCTAGAGTACAATTTTAATGCCACAGTCATTGGGGTTCGTTTAAATTAGCCGATCGCCTCTCTCTATCAAAAACTGCAACTACGACTGCCGTTATCACACATCAGGGCTGTAAAAGTAATGAGTAGCGACTACTGTGAACCCGTTAAAGGAAATATACTCATCGTTGATGACAAGCTAGAGAGTCTCCAACTTCTGCCTGCGGTGCTGCAACAGGCGGGCTACCTAGTGACCCAAGAAACTGATGGTTATCTGGCCTTGAGCGTTGCCAAAACTATCAGCCCTGATGTCATTATTCTTGAAGCGGATCTAGCCGGAATCAATGGCTACGAGCTATGCCGCCAAATTAAAGCAATTCCAGAAACCAATCATATCTCCGTAATTTTCCTGAGTTTTTTATCAGCAGTAGAAGAACAAGGTGAGAGCCTTTGAAGCCGGGGCTATGGATTTTATTTCTAAGCCGTTTCAGCCCCCAGAACTAGT
>JAAUUE010000035.1 GCA_012031635.1 Coleofasciculaceae cyanobacterium SM2_1_6
ACAGTTATCAGGAACAGGGAACAGGTTATCAGGGAACAGGGAACAGTGAACAGTTATCAGGGAACAGGGAACAGTAAATGATCCCTAGGATTTAGATAATCTTTATTGGATTTCTGAACTTAAGATCTACGGTTTTGAGACGAAGAATATATTACGAATCAACAGGGAAAACCTCACTATGCCAATTAATAATTCCTTTGCCACTGCTATAAAAAGAGTTGTCGGGATGACTCATGATCCAGAGTTGCGCGATCGAGTGCGGAAGTTGGGTTTGAATGTTGTCAATGTCATGTGGGAAGATACTGCCCGGACACCGGGTTCTTGTTGGGGACCAAATATTACGGATATGACTTTGCAGATTCGCCATCTCGATCGAGCCAACCAAACAGAACTCCTGCCAGTGATTCGCTATCCCAACTTTACTGATAAAACTGGGGATGTCCCCCTGGAGCTAATCAAAATCAAGGTCGGCAATGAAAAGGGAGAAGAGCCGCAAGTTGTGACTTTGCAAGAATACCTAACCAATCTATCTCAATATATTAGCTACCCGACCAAATTCCACAACGAAAATCAGCCCTTACTCACAGAGAAAGATACCCATGTGTTGGTGAGCGCCCAAGCCTGTTTTCTGCCGATTCCCCAAGCAGGCAAATGTAGTTTTAACCCCGTGTTATTTAACTATCAATCCCGGAGGGAAAGCCCGGCGGTACTAGCCATTTTGATCTCGACTGAGGGCAGCAGTGCCACGGTTTTGGATAATACTCATGATGTAGCAACTTGGGGACAAAATATTTATTTCAATCACAACGGGCAGAAAACTTGCCTGACGGGGGAACGTCTCAGCGATTACAAGGAAAATCAAGCTCAGGAAATTGCCGAGCAGCAGGGAGTAACTTTGGAGGAGGCTCGATCGCAAGTCACCGTCGCCCAAGATGTGAATATGGTGATCGTGGTGCAAGTACCTCTGAAACAGAAAGAGCTTGAATATCCCCGGAGGTTTATGAATAGCAGTTTTGGGGCTACTGCTGGAAATTCATCTGTGTTTAGGCAAAGGGTTCATTGTGCCTTGACTCTTAATGAAGAGAGTGACATGGAGGATGCGGTCATTGGGCATGGGGAAGAGGAAGGTGAGCATTTGGAATTGGGGGGTTGCAAACTGGAGCGGGACGATCGCTACCCCCTGCGCCTGACTGTCCAATTTTACAAAGCTACTAGTAATGGCATTATTGATGACCAGGATTTAGAGAATATTAGTCAATGCATTGAGGCAGCCTACACCAGTGCAGAATATATTGGCTCTCTGGTGGTGGGGACTTTAGAAAAAGGCAATTTAGGTATGGGAGAAGCCCGTCCTACCCAACCCGCCCCTGCTCCTGAAGCGGTACTAGCACCCCCCAAAGATTTTCTCGAAGTCGTGAATCCTTTTGCTCCCCATCACCAGCCGAAAGCGGGAGAGTAAAATTTTAGTAACGCTTGGTGGCTCGGGCGATTTCTCGCTTGTCTTCCCGTTCTTTGATGCTGGCGCGCTTGTCGTGGATTTTTTGCCTTTGGCGAGGGCGATCGTCATCTTGACTAAACCCCGTTTCATATACATTTTCAGGGGAATTAAGGTTAAGCCCTGTTGTTCTACTTTGCCGATGAGTTTGCGAATTTCTTGTTTGTGCAGCAACAATTTCCGAGTCCGGCGGGGATCATGATTAAAATAGGCGGCGGTTTTTTCGTAGGGGGAAATGTGGACATTCAACAACAGCGCTTCACCATTGCGAACTAAGGCATAGCCATCTTGCAAGTTTGCCTTGCCCTGCCGGATAGACTTCACCTCTGAGCCTTTCAACTCTAGCCCTGCTTCGTAGGTTTCCAAAATTTCATACAAAAAACGGGCTTTGCGGTTATCGGCAATTATCTTAAAACCTTCACTTTGCTCTTTCATCAGTTCATCAATCTTTTTTGCTATATGATCCACTTTAGACTTTTACGCCACGATGTGGTGTCATAAAAATAAAAATATCTGCTCCTGCATTACTTTCTTCCTGCCAGTAGTGCTTTACACAGGTTGTGGTGTTTTTGTCGGCTCTAGGTTGGTCAAAATATTAATGGAGTTGAGGTCTACTTGATTTTGTGCTGACTCAATAGTAATTCCTACTAATGTTTCTTCGGTATCAAAGTCTATGGTCACTAGGTCATTGATTTCTTCAGTTCTAACACTAGGTCGATCGCTAAGTTCAATAAAGAGCGTGTCTGTGTCTGCAAAGTAGTGGATTTTCATATTTGTCTTCCTTCTCTTTCTAATTTTTTACGAAAGTTGCGATCAAAAAATGCGTTGTGAACTGTTTCTCCATCATCTAATGTGACAACTCTCAAAACTCTATTCTCAGCTTCGGCGATTATACCCCAGTGGCGAATTCTCCCGTCTGGTTGCGATTCTGTCTTTAGAGGATTTGCAATTACGCAATCGCACCAATCTAATTTAATCTCTAAACGTTTATTGAGGATTATTTTTTCAAAGTATGGAGTCAGTTTCATTTATTGTGATGCAATGTAATAATCTCCCTAGGCTGTAACGAATTCAAAACTCGTCAAACCCAAAGACATTTCTCCATGTTCTAACTTATCCGCAATGACTCTCAATGCCAGAACTTGGGCTTTAGTTATCGCCTGTTGTTGAGTGCTGCCATAAACTATAGCTCCTGAAATCTCTAAGACTTCAGCAATCCAGCGATCATCGTCTTCTTGTTCGGTTTCAATGGTGAAGTGATTAGGAATAGGTTTTAGCATGACGTTTTTAGGAAAATGATATCTATTATTCTAGCAACAAGATGAGTCGTGGTAAGAGAAGTAAAAAGTAGAAAGTAGGAATTTCAATCTGTTTTTTCCTTTTACACTTTATAGATGATCGATCGTGATACTGCAAAAAATTTAGTGGAGGTACAACCAACTAAACAAATCCGCTACCGACAATTGCCAATCCGGCATCACTTCTAGGGCTGGTAATTGATCATCTTGACTTTTGATCTCTGGCATTTGATTTTCTTGAAAAACCATCACTCTTTTGCGCTCTGGATCAATCAACCAACCTAATTTAGTGTCATTTTCAAAGGCAAAAATCATTTTCTCCATTACCTTGTTAATGCTCTGCTCTGGTGACAAAATTTCAATTATCCAATCTGGAGAAATATTAACTTTATTGGCAACACTTCCATCCTCATTTTTAGGAATCCGTTCCCACACAAAGATACTAATATCGGGGACGATCGCTCTTGCCTCAAAAGTACACCGTAATTCAGTAAGGGCATAGGCTATTTTCTGGGGTCGGGCAACCTGATTAATTGCTATTACCAATTCTGTCTGTAGCGTACTATGAGTACCATTTGGCATAGGTTTTTGGTGAATTTTCCCCTCAATATATTCGCTGGCGGGTTTTGTTTCCGGTAGTTGCAAAAACTCCTCTAAAGTTATCTCTAGCTCTGGGGATTGGTTAGGTTGATTAGATTTAGAAATAGTAGAAACCATCGGTGAACCTCCTAAACTTTTTCGTAGCGATCGCTAATGGTGATATCGGCTAACTTGGTGGGATGGACTGGATTGATTTGATCAGGATAGATAGTTTCTACGTCTAGGGTGTCACGGAATGCTTCGGGATCGTCTGGAGATGCTTCGATCGTGTTGCCTTCGGTAGTGAATTTTAACCATCCCCCAAATAGTTCAACGAGGTAGGCTTCACCGTCTTTTAATATCTCTAAGATTGCACCATCAGTCCCGCGGGGGGCAGTGCCTCCAGCATGAAGTTGAATATCTTGGTTTAAGGTAATTGCTTCAAACCTTTGAAACTTACTCATATTGATTGCCTCCTAATACGTTGGGGTACGGCTGTAATAAATCTAGCAATATTTTCATCTTTCAGGACAATCCACGCAGTGAGGATTTCTCTGAGTTGTCCATGAAGATCGGCTATTAAAATTTGTGCTGTATATCTATCTCCATAGGCATCTTGACGCTGGAATATCAAGTCTTGGGGGGCAACTCTCTGCAAAATTACATCACGGATTGCTTCGGCACTATCATATCCCATCACGTTTTGCCAAAATCGACTTTTATCGCCACCTTTGCCTTCTTTGCCCCTGTAGTTAAGTAGATATTGCGCTTTGGCGATCGGAAATTCGAGGCGATCAATCATGATGCTGCAAAAACTCCTCTAAGGTTATCTCAAGCTCAGGGGACTGGTTAGGTTGATTAGCTTTAGAAATAGTAGAAACCATCGATCGACCTCCTAAACTTTTCTAAATTTGCTTTGATGATGTTTAAATGATTCCACTCTTTTTAGAGGGATACTAAAAAAACTTGGTAACAGGTAAGACAAACGCTGAAAGGTTTATTATGTCGTAAAAATTGGTTTGTAAAGATTTTATTGATATGAGGCTGTAACTGTTATGTATTAAAGGCTACAAGCTTGGATAAGAGAAAAGAAATACAATCCGCCCTGCGATTTTCTGATACACTGAGGGGAGGTGCCCCAAGTCACGATATCGCCCAGAACCTTTCCAGAGTAAAAAGGATTTAGAATTGATGCGATCGCAAAATTTCTCCCAAGTCTTATCACTAGGGTGACTAGAATCTAGGTCGCCACCACATTCAATATAAATCTGCTTTTGGACACTAAAGCCAAACTCATACCCATACCTTTTGCTGTATTTCACCCACAGGCGATCTAGAGTTAATAGATCATCACAAGGAAAATTTTTAATATTTTCTAGCCCTAACCATTCCTCTTCCTCTCGGTCTGTCACTTTGAGCATCAGCTTCCAAGTTTCCTGATCTGCCTTCTCCCATTGCTGATTTTTGAGATATTCCTCCAATTGTTGATAGAGATTATTCGTGACTAACTTCTCAATTGGTGCGATCACATCAGATCTGTCGAGTTGGCGATAGATGAAATCTGCTAAGTCATCTTGTTCAAGATCAACTAACTTTTGCATTAATTGATTGGGATTGACTAGATTGGCATAAAAAACAAATGTATCTTTCCAAGCATCGATTTCTTTCCATTTCTCCAAGCTAGATTTTGCATAGATCAACTCCTCCCCTTCTTCTTTCAAATCATAGAGTTCCCAAGCAGCAAGAAAAGATTGGAAGCTAAGATGAGAGAACTCATAATTTTCATCACGTTTAACTAGGAGTTCACAAACATCCACCATCTGCTGCAAGAAATCATCAGCTTTAACTATCCAGCCCTTCTTTGCTAATGCTTGTGCAATTGATTGGATTAAATGCTCGTGAGAGATTTGCTTAAAACCTTCATCATCCTTTTTCGTAGCACCTGTCACCTTTTGCATCATCTCTAGCGCCACAAACTGCAACACCTGTTGACGTTCAGCCGCAGAATTGAGTAATAGTCCAATCCCTTTTTCTGTCGGTCTGCGGTCTAGCTGCAATTCCAAAATGCCCCGGTATAGCTCAAATTTGCGTTGTGGTAACTTCTGCCCTTTTTTGTCACGATGATAACGCACCATCATATTCAGCATCAGGGCATTACCAGAGAGAGCTTTGAGTTCTGGACGATCATCAATTTGATTGAGTAGAGCCTTAGCCCGTGTTTTTGCCTTTTTCTGAATGCCTCGATCTAGCCCCCTAGCGGCTTTGCCCTCCTGATAGATATACCACTTTTCTAGAAATTCTTGGCGCTGCTTATTATTAAAGTCTTCTATCCAATAATTCATGAATAGCTTCTTGTTTAGATAATTCAATCTATAGGCAGTGGGGCGTGAAGTCAGGATGAAAACTGATTTTCTATATTTTTGCATCTCCCCATTGAGCCAATCGCTAACTTTGAGGCGTTCCTCAGTACTTGGGATTTCATCAAACCCATCCAACATCACCAAGGCTTGCCCCTCTAAAAGCAAATTTTTTGCCCAATCATCAGGAACCGTACATTCTTGATCCTCTAGTAATTTATAGGCATGATCGGTTAACAGTTGCGGCAATTTGAGGGCAGCGTCTTGGGTAATAGGTTTGACACAACGGGATAAGTAGAGCAGAAAAGGAATAAACTTTGGCGCTTTGTAGTTTCCATAGGTACGACTACTGTAGATATAGGCAAGATATTTTAATAGCGTGGTTTTGCCATAACCGCCCCTTGCCCGAATCGAGATTCTTTTCAGCTTTTCCTTGTGTTGGCTATTTTTCAATAATTGCCAAATCTCTGATATTTGACCACCTTCTGATTCTTCATATCGGTTATAACCTGATTCTATGGAAATATCGATCAATCGCAAAGGGACAAATATTTCCTGCAACACAGGATAGTGATCAAAATCACCTTCTTCCCTAACTCCATCCGCCTCGTCCCGATGACAGCTATATTTTTGCTCTTCCAGATAATTTGATTCAAAATCAGTAAGTTTTTTTAGCTCAGCTTCCCTAGCAGCCTTTTGAATAGACTTTTCTACGGAAATCTTGCCTTGCTGTTTTAGATTTTCTAAAATCTGTTCAGCACTAGTTTTTCCTATGCCACCTAAGCCATCTTTCAGCGTATCCAAAAAATTCTTACCATAAGCCCAAATCAAGCCCCAACTTGCCGTAATGACAAATAAAAGGAAAAATATCGCCGCCTTTGTCCAATCTCCCTGAATCAGAAAATTAAGGCATAACCCACCAGTAGCACCTAGTGATGACCAGCCTAAAAACTTGGGAGCATCAGTAATATCAATTCCCAAAAAAATCTGTTTCTCTGGGCTAGAGTTGGTCGACTTATCAATATCTTTTGGTTCTGGTTCTTGAGTCATAGGGTTTTGGGGTCGATCGCTTTGTTAGCATTATAAACCGATAAAATAAATTGGTATGATCAAAAGTGAGCAATCAAAAAATATCTAAAAGCTATGAACTATCGCGATCACATCACCATCGAATCAGGAAAACGCAGTGGCAAACCTTGCATCAGAGGAATGCGAATCACTGTTTATGATGTTCTCTCCTATCTTGCCTCTGGCATGACCTATCAAGAAATCCTAGAAGACTTCCCCTACCTTACTCAAGAAGATATCTTTGCTTGTCTTGCCTATGCCGCCGATCGTGAACAACAAACTTTCCTGATTCAAGCATGAAGCTACTCTTCGATCATAACCTTTCGCCAAAACTAGCTTATCGCCTAGCAGAACTCTTTCCTAATTCCCATCATGTTTATCAATTAGGATTAGACCAAGTGGAAGACATACAAGTCTGGCAGTATGCAAAGGCACATGGTTTTACAATTGTCACAAAAGATGGCGACTACAATGAGTTGCTAGTTTTGTTAGGTTTTTCCACCAAAAATAATTTGGATTCGGCGTGGCAACTGCTCAACCAATGAGATTGAAGATATTTTGAGAAGGCACTATCTTGACGTTCAATCTCTAACTAATACAGAATCTCTAGGAATATTAACCCTATACTAAACTTTCCCATTTAGCTTTTGAGTCATAGTGCTGGAGGGGAGATCGCCTGTTCAATAGATACTATTACCAAATTTCCTCAAGGCTCAAAACAAACTCAGGTAAAACATCCTCCCCAGATAAAAAACTTGGATTTTGTAAAACTTCCTTAGGCTTGCCAATGCGATATATTTCCACTTCTCGATCGCTACGATTAATCAGCCAACCCAGCCTTGCCCCATTATCTTGATATTCCTGCATCTTGGCTTGGGTAATCTTCAAGCTATCACTGGGTGACATTAATTCAACGACAAAATCTGGGCAAATTGGTGCAAACTTAGCCTGTTGTTCTGGAGTTAACGCTGACCACCGCTCTTTTAGGATCCATGAAGCATCAGGCGATCGATCGCTCCCATTGGGAAGTTTAAAACCTGTGGATGAGCCAAACGTAAAGCCTAACTTCGTTCTACGATTCCAAATTGATAAATCGGTGGTAATGCTAGCACTACGCATTCCTGTACCGCCACCTTCTGGAGCCATGACTGTCACATCTCCTTGAGCATTGCGCTCGAATCTCAGGTCGCTATTTTGGCGACAAAGTTGAAAGAACTGTTCATCCGTAAGATCAATTACAGACTCTAGGCTGATCGTTAAAGCATTCATAGTTCTTAGGTAAAGTTTTGAGCCTACATTTTGATTTTATCACTAGCTCTAAGTCACAGTGCTGGAGAGGCGATCGCTAGATAATCGTTTATGATTAATTATGACAGATTAACCCAAAGGTGTAGTCATGGTCTTTGCTCCCCTTATTGATCAAATTCCGCCTCCAGCAACCGTACCGGAAAAATCGGCAAATACTCCAGATCCTAATCATCCCCATAATTCCACCTTGATCAGCTTGGATGAGTATCGAGCGATCGCTGAAACTGCGGAAGAACGTCTCGAATATCGCCATGGAGAAATTTTTATCATGCCCGGTGGAACCGCCAGCCACAGTGCGATCACTTGCAACCTGATTATTTATTTAGGCTTTTTGCTGAGAGATACTGATTTTCGTTTATACAATAGTGATATGCGCATCTGGATTCCCAAATTTCAGTGCGGAACCTATGCCGATGTCTTTGTGATTCAGGGCGAGCCAGAGTTTAATGCCCAACGCCATGACGAAATTCTCAATCCGTTGTTAATTGTGGAAGTATTATCAGCCTCAACCCAAGGCTATGATCGGGGGGAAAAGTTCCGCAAATATCGATCGCTTCCTAGCCTAGCTGAGTACCTACTCATCAGCCAATCAGAGCCATACATTGAGCATTATTCTCGATCGAATATGCAGCCAGAGCAGAGAGATATCTGGCAATTAACAATTAGCGATCGCCTAGACCAAAAAATCATATTACCTAGTCTTAGCATTGAAGTTCCCCTCCCAGAAATCTATCGCCGCATTGCCGGAATTGAGTAATAAAAGACTTTTGAGTCCTAGTGCTAGAGGGGCGATCGCCTGTTCCATAGATATTATTACCAAATTTCCTCAAGGCTCAAAACAAACTCAGGTAAAACATCCTCCCCAGACAAAGAACTCGGATTTTGTAAAACTTCCTTGGGCTTACCAATCCGATATATTTCCACTTCTCGATCGTGGCAATTAATCAGCCAACCCAGCCTTGCGCCATTATCTTGATATTCCTGCATCTTGGCTTGGGTAATCTTCAAGCTATCACTGGGTGACATTAATTCAACTACAAAATCTGGACAAATGGGTGCAAACTTAGCCTGTTGTTCTGGAGTTAACGCTGACCAACGCTCTTTTAGGATCCATGAAGCATCAGGCGATCGATCGCTACCATTGGGGAGTTTAAATCCTCCCGAAGAATCAAAGACTATCCCCAACTTTGTGCGTCGATTCCAAAATACCAGATCAGCATTTAAATCAGAGTTACGGGCGCTGGTTTCACTGCCTGCGGGAGCCATAATTGTAATATCTCCTTGAGCATTGCGCTCGAATCTCAGGTCGCTATTTTGGCGACAAAGTTGAAAGAACTGTTCGTCCGTAAGATCAATTACAGACTCTAGGCTGATCGTTAAAGCATTCATAGTTCTTAGGTAAAGGTTTGAGCCTACATTTTGATTTTATCACTAGCTCTAAGTCACAGTGCTGGAGAGGCGATCGCATTGTTAAGATGATGGTCGATCGAGCTTTTTCGGGTCTAGGGTTTCTATAAAGTTCTCCGATCAAGTAAAATTAGCTTAAATATCGAAATTGGTTTAAATAAAGGAAATATCCCGGAGAATAGACTTACCCTGCTAGAATTAAATACCCTAGTCAGTTTGGCCTTTATCCCTCGTATCTATCAGGAATATCTATATATTGCCATCTCCTCTGGGTTTCGCCGCATCAAAATTTTCTCAAATTCTGTGACTAAGACTGGTGCTGCCAAAAAAACATCAAAAAAATTGGAGTCCTATGTCTTTTTCTGCCCTTGGTTTAGCCGATGAAATCGTGCGTGCTGTCACCAGCGAAGGTTATACCCAGCCTACCCCCGTTCAATTACAAGCTATTCCCGCCGTCCTTGGGGGTCAAGATGTCCTCGCTGCTGCCCAAACCGGAACTGGGAAGACCGCCGGATTTACTCTGCCCATTCTGCACAAATTGTCCAGCCAGACCATCAAAAGACCGACTATTGGTCGCCAGCCTGTACGAGCCTTGATCCTCACCCCAACCCGGGAACTGGCAGCTCAAGTCGAAGAAAGCGTCCAGACCTACGGTAAATACTTAAAGATCACTTCTACCACGGTCTATGGTGGTGTGAATATCAACCCACAAATTCAACGCTTGCGGAGTCGGATTGATATTTTGGTAGCAACACCGGGACGGCTCCTTGACCATGTGCAGCAAAGAACGGTGGATTTATCCCAAGTGGAAATTCTAGTTTTGGATGAAGCCGATCGCATGTTAGACATGGGTTTTATTCGAGACATCCGCCGCATCCTCGCTCTCCTGCCCCGCCACCGCCAAAACCTCCTATTCTCAGCAACTTTTTCTGAAGAAATCAAATCCCTCGCCACCGGATTACTCCAGGAACCTGTGATCATTGAAGTCGCCCAGCGCAACGCCACCCCCGACCTCGTAGCCCAGAAAATCTATTTGGTCGATCGAGAACGGAAACGGGAACTCCTCTCCCACCTGATCAAAACCCATGAATGGTATCAAACCCTAGTGTTTACCCGCACCAAACACGGAGCCGATCGCCTCGTGAAACAACTCACCCAAGATGAGATCCCCGCCGTCGCCATCCACGGTAACAAAAGCCAAGCTGCCCGGACTCGTGCTCTAGCTAGATTCAAAGCCGGAGAAGTGCAAGTCTTAGTCGCCACGGATATTGCCGCGAGGGGCATTGATATTACCGATCTGCGCCCAGTGATTAATTTTGAGTTGCCCAACGTGCCGGAGGATTATGTCCATCGCATCGGCAGAACAGGCAGAGCCGGGATTCAGGGGGAAGCCTTTTCCTTGGTTTGTGTGGATGAACTGGATCTATTGCGCAATATTGAACGGCTGATTAAGCGATCGCTCCCCAAGGAAATGCTCGATGGCTTTGAAGTGGATCCCCAGATTCGACCAGAACCAATCCCCAATGGTCGATCGAGTGCCAAGCAACCCCAACGGGGCAGAAGAAATGAACCTGAGTATCCCCCTGCGAAATCTCATAGTTCCCCTTCCCATCAATCCAAAAAAGTGATCCCCAGAGAAAATATCAAAGAAAATATTGCCAAAACCGGCAACAATATTACTCACCCAGTCACCCACCCCATCCCCAAACAGGTGATCTCCCGGCGGCGGGGCAGTTAGATTTTTAATAATTTCCATGTCAAAAACTGCTGTAAAATCTCAACAAAATCTTCAACAAAAATTTCAACAACACCTGCAAAACTGGTTTTCCCAAGGCTGGCTTTTAGTGGTGGCGGCGATCGCCCTGATTCTCTCCTTGCCAACTTTAGCGGTGCTGAGTAGCATTTTTAGTAACCAAGCAGAAACTTGGGATCACCTTGCTGCCACCGTTCTCCCCGGCTATGTGGGAAATTCCCTGAGCTTAATGACGGGGGTGAGTGGAGGTGTACTGATCATAGGTGTGGGGACGGCTTGGCTGGTGACAAAATGCCGCTTTCCCGGCGCTCGCCTGTTTGAGTGGGCGTTGCTCCTGCCCCTAGCTGCCCCTACCTACATTTTGGCTTATACCTATACGGATTTATTAGATGTGTCGGGAGCGGTGCAAGTTAATCTGCGGCAGACTTTTGACTGGCAGGTGGGGGATTATTGGTTCCCGGATATTCGCTCTCTACCGGGGGCGATCGCCCTGTTGAGCCTGACCCTCTATCCCTACGTTTACCTCCTAGCGAGGGTAGCTTTTTTGGAGCAGGCGGCGGGAGTTTTAGAAGCAAGTCGGCTGTTGGGGTGCAATCCGTGGCGGAGTTTTTGGCGTATTTCCCTGCCCTTGGCGCGTCCGGCGATCGTGGCGGGTTTATCCCTGGCCCTGATGGAAACTCTCAATGATTTTGGGACAGTGGAATACTTTGGAGTGAGTACCTTTACCACCGGGATCTATCGGACTTGGTTTGGCTTGGGGGAACCTGTGGCTGCCGCCCAGCTTGCAGCCTGCTTACTTTTATTTATCCTTGGCTAATTCTGGGGGAACGGTGGTCACGCCGTCAGGCAAAATTTTATCAAAGTTCTAGTTATTACAGTCTGCCCAGTTATGAGTTGCAGGGCTGGCGGGCGGGGGTGGCTGTGTTTGCCTGTGCCATGCCGATTATTTGGGGCTTATTAATTCCGGCGGGGGATTTGGGCTTGATGACCCTGCGATCGCCCGATCAGATCCTTAGTAATCAATTCTGGAACTTTGCTACTAATAGTTTTACCCTAGCTACGATCACGGCTCTGATTGCCCTAGTCCTCGGTTTAGTGATTGCCTACAGCGTGCGTTTAGTCAACACCGCCCCCGTCCGGTTCGCTAGCCAGATCACCGCCTTGGGTTATGCGGTTCCCGGTTCTGTGATTGCCGTAGGCACGTTGATTCCCTTGGGGTGGGTGGACAATACCATTGATACTTGGGTTCGAGACAATTGGCAAATCTCCACAGGATTACTTTTTTCGGGGACAATTTTTGCCCTAGTGTTTGGCTATCTCGTCCGTTTTCTAGCGGTGTCCTTGGGAGGTATTACCACTGGGCTAGAAAAAATCAAACCCAATTTAGACAAGGCCGCCCGTTCCCTTGGGCATCAGCCTGTGGCGATTTTGGGTAAGGTACATATTCCCCTACTATGGAGTAGTTTAATGACGGCGGGAATATTGGTATTTGTGGATGTGATGAAGGAATTACCTGCTACAATGATTCTCCGCCCTTTTAATTTCAATACTCTCGCTGTCCGGGTATATAACCTCGCTAGTGATGAGCGGTTATCGGAAGCAGCGAGTGCAGCTTTAGCGATCGTCCTGATAGGGCTAATCCCAGTTTTAATTTTAACTTGGCAGATCAGAAACTCTCGGAGCCTACCTAAGGTCTAAAAAGTCTGACTATTTCTTAATTTCTTGCTAGAAATCACTCTTTGGGGGGGATTACCTAACTAAGAGAGGGGTTCTCCCAACCCGGCGGCGGATCAATTCTCTCTAAAATAGAGTTAGGCTAAAGTCCCTAGGAGGAATCACGATACTTCTTGCGGAATTAGCTGGAGCCGAACCATCTCGTTAGAGGATGATGCTGCTTTGAAGGATTGGCGATGTCTCCTGAGGGCAATTGATCTAAATCACTTGACTTCCCAGATCTAAAACACTTGACCTCACAGATCCAAAACACGTTCAAACCCAGCAAAGCAAAGCATTATAAATACAACGGATTTAGGTAGTGGACAACTTAACAACTGCCCACAAACCACTTTTAGAAAACCAACTTTACCTAGAAAATGAAATCTAGACCCTAAGGTTGAAAACCAATATTAAACCCAACATTAAAAACCAACTTTAACAACTAACATTAAAACCAATCAGAGATTTTTACCATGACACCTACCAGATACTCTCGATTAATCAAATTCTTACAAGAAGAATTATCTATCTCCAAGGCTTCGATCGCCATGACTCTCCGCCATTCAGAATCCGAAGCCGCTCCCCTCCCTATGCTCCTCTGGCAGTACGGTTTAGTTACCCTAGAACAGCTAGAGCGGATTTATAAATGGATGGAAACTGCTTAGGGAGTAGAGAAAAATGTCTAAGGAGTTTAGAAGGGGTAGGACAAGTTCCTGCCCCTTTTTGATGTTTATATTTGATGCTTAAACGATACAATCCAAAGAGATTTTTATTTTTATAGCCAAGAAAGATATAGCTAGGACAAACTAAGAGTTGTGAACCCCCCGCAGTGCGGGGGGTTCACAACTTAAACTTTCTTCACTATCTCAGTCTTTGCTATACTAAAATTTTTATCAGCGCAGATTAAGGATGGAAGCAAATTTTCTTACGGATATATTTCTACCCCTAGCTCTATTTATTATTATGCTCGGCATGGGGTTATCCTTGACTCCAGAAGACTTTAAGCGAGTTGTCCTCTATCCCCAAGCAGTGGGGATTGGTTTGGTAGCCCAGTTGATCGTGCTGCCCATCATCGGTTTTGCCATTGCGTCCCTATTTCCCCTAGAACCCGAACTAGCGGCGGGTGTGATGATTTTAGCTGCCTGTCCCGGTGGCCCCACTTCAAACTTGTTGACATTTTTAGCTGGGGGTGATGTAGCTTTATCTGTCACCCTGACGGCGATCAGTAGTTTAATTACGGTTTTTACGATTCCTCTGGTAATTAATTTCTCTATGCAGACATTTTTGGGACAAGGAACCACAATACAGTTACCTTTTCTCAATACTGTTTTGCAAATTGCTGTAATTACCCTGATCCCAGTCGCCCTAGGGATGGTAGTGAATAGGTATGCGCCCGGTGTAGCTGCAAAAGCCGATAAACCCGTAAGATGGCTATCTCTATTTTTCTTGACGGTGGTGATTGCCGGGGTGTTACTGCGAGAACGAAATAATTTTATTTCCTATGTCATGGATGTGGGCTTGGTAACTCTGGTTTTGAATTTAGTCGCCATGGCTTTAGGTTTTGCTTTGGCTACCTTAGCTAAATTAGGAGAAAAACGGGCGACGGCAATTACGATCGAAGTTGGGATTCAAATGGTACCCTGGCGATCGCCATTGCTTCTTCTCCGACCCTGCTCAATAGTCCCGCCATGGCGATCCCCGCAGCTATTTACAGTTTGCTGATGTTTGTCACTGGGGCTGGCTTTGCTTGGTGGACTAATCGTCGCTCAAGCGATAATACCTGAAACACTTTTGGGCTTAAATACTTTTGAGCTTAAACACTTTCCGAGAGATAGCCATCTTCCATATTGATGATGCGATCGGCAATATCAAGAATCCGTTGGTCGTGGGTGACAATGAGAATAGTGCAGCCCTGTTCCTTGGCAAGACGTTGCATAATCTCCACCACTTCTCGGCCAGATTTTTTATCGAGGGCGGCGGTGGGTTCATCGGCAAGGACTAGTTTGGGATGGCTGACGAGGGCGCGGGCGATCGCCACCCGTTGTTTCTGCCCCCCGGAAAGAGTGGCGGGAAAGTAGTCTGTTCTCTCGGCTAGACCAACCTGAGCCAGCATTTGGGAAGATTTGGCGATCGCCTCTTGATTAGAGATGTGTTCATGGAGATCGATGGACATCTGCACATTTTGCAACGCCGTCAGGGAGCCAAGCAGGTTATGGGCTTGAAAAATATAACCAATGTAGCTGCGAATTTTCACCATCTCGCTTTTGCTGGCTCCATGGATCTCCTGCCCCAGAATCTTCGCACTACCTTCTTGGACAGACCGCAGACAACCCATCAAGGTCAGCAAAGTCGTTTTCCCCGATCCAGAGGGTCCCGTCATCAGGACAATTTCGCCGGGCTGAATCGTCAAATTAATATCAAATAAAATTTGCTTGCGGAGGCTCCCCGTACCGTAGTAGTGACAGAGATTTTCAATCTGAATCACAGGTTGCGGGGAATCATGAAAATTGGGTTCAGAGGTTTGAGACTTGGCAAGATTGAGCATAGGAGTGACGATTTATTTATCTATTTTAGAAATACTAGAAAATATCGGCGGGGTCGGCGGCTTGGAGTTTTCTGACAGAGATCGCTCCAGAAACTAAGCACATAATGAGAGTTAAAACTAATACTGTAATTGCTCTAGCCAAGGTCATATAGAGGGGTAAACTGGTGGCATTGCGGGTGAGATCGTAAAGAAAGAAGGTGACTAAGCCGCCGGGAATATACCCTAAGAAGGCTAAGATGACTGCTTCTTGAAAAACTACACCCAAAAGATACCAATCACTATAACCCATTGCCTTGAGGGTAGCATATTCTGGGAGATGGTCGGAGACATCGGTGTAGAGGATTTGATAAACAATCACAATGCCGACAATAAAGCCCATGGCGGTGCCGAGGGTGAAAATAAAACCGATCGAAGTCCCTTGTTCCCAGTAGGAGCGTTCAAACTCAACAAACTCTTCCTTGGTCAGAATTTTCACATCGCTGGCAAACTCTTGGCGCATGGCGGCGACGGTGGCGATCGGGTCTACCCCCGGCTTGAGGCGCACCACCCCCACGTCAATTAAATCCTTGGAGCGGGTGGGAAAGATCCTGAGAAAATTCAAATCACTAGTAATCAAGTTTCCGTCTGCCCCAAAGGAAGCTCCAAGGGTAAATAGACCCCCGACCCGGACACGGCGACTCCGCACTTCCGTCTCGACAGTTTCCCCTTGCTTGAATAAATCTGGGACTGGTCCAAATTCGGGGCGGGAGGCGGCATCAAACAAGACAATATCAGGAATTTTAGTTTTCTCCATGCCACCTTCCAGCCCGGGGGAAGTCATTAAGCTACGTTCAGGGTTAAAGCCAATCACCATCATGCCCCGGGTCGCTTGCGTTTGGGGATTTTTCCAAAGAGCAGTATCTAAAAACAACGGCTCCGCCGAGGCTACCCCATCAAAGCTCAGGGTCTGGTACAAGCGCCGACTGGAGAACGATCGCATGGCAATCAGGGCGGTGGATTGGGTACTAATCAAAAATACATCCCCCTGCAATTGCTTGTGGAAGGTTACGGCACTCTCAAACAGGGCATCCCGAAAGCCCAACTGCATAAACATCAGAACATCGGCAAAGGCAATACCCGCCAGAGCCACTAGTAACCGGGTTTTATCGTGGGTAAGTTGTCGCCAAGCTAAGGGGATTTTCATAGGGGTAAAGAAGGTAGAGGAGGTAAAGGAGGTAGAGGAGGTAAAGGAGGTAAAGAAGGTAGAGGAGGTAAAGGAGGTAGAGGAGGTAGAGGGAGGGTGGGAGATCAGGAAAATTATATGACTAGGGTTAAATTGATGATTCGGGAATCGATCGTGGATCTAGATAATTAACTTGAAAGTCTGCCCTATTCCTAGATATTAATTCTGACAATCACATTGGAATTGGTGAGTCCGGCGACCTTTTTACTATCGTTGGCATCTAGGCGAATCTTCACCTCCACTACCCGGGCATCCACTGCGGCTGCCGGATCCGTAGACAGGACATCTTTTTTGCCAATCTTGAGACCAATCTGGGCGACACTCCCCTTCAGTTCTCCCGCAAAAGAGTTGCCCTCACTGGTGACATCCACCCGTTGCCCGACTCGGACTTGGTTGACATCACTTTCATAAACCTCGGCAACCACAATCATTTGGCTAGTCTGCCCTAATTCAGCAATGCCTTGGTCTTGAGCTAAGGTTTCTCCGGGGCGGGCATTAATCTTGATGATTTGCCCAGCGATCGGCGCCCGGACAAAAGCTAAATCTAGGTCTGCCTTGGCTTTGGTGACAGCAGCAATAGCTCTTTCTACTTCGGCTCTGGCAGATTCAATATCTGTGGGGCGGACTTCGGAAACTCGATCGAGGTTCTCTCTGGCTTGATTAATTTGTTCTTGAATTGACCTAGTATTCCTTTGAGCAATGGCACTAGCTTCAATAATCTGTTGATCCTGAGTCTCGATCGTCCGGCGTTCGTTTGCCCGAGCCTCATTCAAACGTTCCCGTGCCGAATCCATCGTTAAACGCCTACTACCTAGCTCAGAATCAGAGATTGCCCCCTCCTGTGCTAATTGTTGGAACCTCTGGAAATCAGCCTCTGCCGTCTTAAACTCTGCTTCCGCTCTAGCCACTGTAGCTGCTTGGGAACCAACTTGTCCTCGACGTTCTGCCTGTAATCGAGCGAGAGTAGCTTGATTTGTATTTGTCTCCCCCTCTAGCTGGACTCTAAGGCGATTGACCTCCGATTCTTGGACTTCAACTACCCCTGTCTGTCCGGCGTTGATTTTATTCAGGTTCGCCTCGGCGACCCGGACTCCCGCTTCGGCTTGAGCGAGGTTGGCTTCTAGGGTCTCCCGGTTATCCATTACTGCAATTACCTGTCCTTGACGGACTTCATCCCCCTCGGCTACCATAATTTGGGCAACTCTGGCTCCCTGGATCGAGCTAGGGGCCGCTAGGGAAATAACTTCCCCTTGGGGTTCGATCCTACCCAGGGCACTGACTGATATGGTAGTTGCGGCAGCAGGGGTCACACTAGGGCTAGAGGTTGTTTCCTCCCCAGCCCCTCGGACTTGATTTAAGCTGTAGATGGCTGTCCCGGCGGTGACAAGCATACCGATCGCTCCAAGAACAATAATCCAGCGTTGATTCGGGCGGGAAGATGACATTTGAGAGTCTGGTTTCTTAAACATAGGAAATGTTGAAGTAGAAAGTTGTAATCAAGGCAAAGAAATATGAGTTAAAGATTTCCAAGAAATATTTCCCAAAAATCAAAGGGAATTAGTCGATAGATACGAGATTTTAGCTGGTGGTGATTACGTTTGCCTTTATACTCTCAAGCCCTCCGAGGGAAGTTGCTGAGGAGACTTCATTTTGAACTCCCTGTAGAAGTACAGAGATCATTTGCTCTGCCATGGCGGCTCCTGAAGTATCTTGACACTTGGTTTGGATATTTTGAAACTGGTGAATGCTCTCCACCAGAGAGAGAAAGAAACCTGCTAATAGATCGGGGCAGACGGGGCGAATCTGCTCATCTACTTGGGCTGCAAGGAAAATTTGTTGAATAGGGTTGAATACATTTTGGGTTGCCACCTCAAAAAGATGTTGTTGAGCCTCTGGGCTGAGGGCAGGCATATCAGACTGGAGCATACTGAGGAATTTGATCGGGGGTTGGGAGAGAAACCAAGTGGCGGCTCCCTGCAACTGCGATCGCAAATCCTGACCTGCTCCAGCTAAAGATTGCTCTAACCCAATCCGGTGCTGCGCAAAGATATTTTCTCGAACGGCAATAAATAACTGCTCCTTACTAGCAAAGTGATAATAGAGTGAAGCCTGCCGCATTCCAGTTGCTGTGGCAATATCCCGCATGGATACTTGGTTATAACCCTGTTCCCGAAAGAGGGTTTCCGCTCGATCGAGGATCAATTCATAACCATCGGTTTGCTTAGCTGCTAGAGAAATTGCTGAGTCAGATGCCACTTATTTACCTAACGTTCAGTAGTCTTATTTGTACAAATCTTAACAAGGTCTACCTTTTTCTGTCAAGCTATAGTTAGCTAATTATCATCAAACTCTAATTAAAAAATTTGTTAAGCCAGACAAGTAACACCAAACTACTCCGCTATCTCCTGCTAATTGCCCTAGGGTGGGGGCTAGTCCAAGTTTTTGCTTATTTTTCCACGGTGATTGTCATTTTCACCTTGGCGGCAATTTTGGCTTTTCTCCTTAGCTATCCGGTGGGATGGGTGCAGCGTTTTCTGCCCCGATCGATCTCTGTCTTTTGTGTATTTTCCATCAGCCTGATCCTCCTGATCAGCTTTACTGTCACCGTTGGCTTTGCGGTCATCTCCCAAGGACAAGAGCTATTAACGCAACTCCCCAATCTGGTTAACTCCCTGATCTCGAACCTTGAACAAACAAGAGTTTTTTTAAGTCAATGGGATGTACAAGTAGATTTTGGTTTTGTGGAAGAGCAACTGCGGGGTCAAGCTCTAGAAAGTATTGGTTTAGGCTTGGCTACAGCGCAGAAGTTTCTGGTGAGCCTAATCGATATTGTCCTGATCGTCATTGTGGCTTTTTTTATGCTGCTCAACGGCGATCGGCTCTGGGCTTTTCTTCTGAAAATTTTTCCGCCCCATCTCCGTGGGGAACTAACAGAATCTATCCAGAAGAGTTTCTTGGGTTTCTTTTGGGGCAGATTAATCCTCTGTGTATTTTTGTGGATATCTACATTTATCGTATTTTTGGTTCTAGGAATACCCTATGCTCTAGTCTTAGCTACCATTGTGGGAATTTTTGATCTAATTCCGGGGATTGGGGCGACGATCGGCGTTAGTATGGTGGCTCTACTTGTTCTGCCTCAAGGAATCGGTACAGTGATTACAGTACTGGTAGTCTGTATTCTGCTCCAACAAATCCAAGAAAATATACTCATGCCCCGCATTATGCAAGGCTCCTTGAATATCAATCCAGTGGTTATGTTTTTGAGTCTCTTGGTCGGTGCGAGGGTGGCGGGCTTGCTAGGAGTTTTCTTGGCTGTGCCGATTACCGGAACGATCATTGGTTTATTTCAACTGGAGGAGTTACAAGCGGAGGAACCAAAAGTAGTAGCTCCTGAAGAAGGTGACTCTGATTCCTAAAACCCAATTCTCAAAAATATTTCTCAAAAAAACGATTAGCCAGTTCACAACCAGCTAGCCAAATAGTTAATTATAGTGCTAGACAGATTAATTAGGACAAGACCAGATACTTTGGCTGAGCGAAGTCGAAGCCGAATTCGTCCTAACTTTTATGGCAACGACTACAAACGTGAGTTTTAGGACAAGAAATCCCCCCCAATACCATTAGACCTCTTGTGTGAATAAGGAAAAAGCCCCTCATCCCCCC
>JAAUUE010000036.1 GCA_012031635.1 Coleofasciculaceae cyanobacterium SM2_1_6
TTCTTGATTTTTTAAGGTATTAATTACATCATTGGCATCTCGATTAGCCAAATTATCTGCTAAAGAGTTAATTGCATTATCAGACGAATTAGATAAATCATTTACTGTACTAATATTTTTACCTTTGACTATTAATTGTGGGGAAATAGTTTCAAAGGTGAATAAGCCTTCAGGAGTGAAAAACTGTCCAGATTTATGGGAATCGATCTGCGGCCATGCTTGAGGGAAATCTCTAGCAAAGGTGCGATCGCTCCTTTCAGGAATCATAAATCCCCATTCATCCTCTCTAGCCCTGCCCCGCAGCCAGTATCCCTCTTCATTTATTAACATCAAATTACCGATCGCCATCGAATTTTCGGGGACAAGATTATCAATGATTTTTCTGCCTCGATAATTTAATATGAGCAAACCAAGTTTGTTCCCTTCACTATCAAAAATAGGGGTGATTAGTCTCACTGTTGGCTTAATGGGAGTGATCATCCTTCCCTGCTCAACATCTAGCTCTATGGGCGAGACAAAAATTTCTCCTGATTTTAGCTTGAGCGCATCCTTAAACCAGTAATAAGATGCTTTATTTTTTAAGTCTGCTTCTGGCACAATAACCGCCAGATATTGACTGAAATCAACCCGAATAACTTCTTGCCCATTAATATCCACAAAGCTGATCACATCAAAGGATTGGCGCTGATTGCCTAAACTAAGATATTCGTTAGCAATTAATTTTTTAGCTATCTCTGCCAAGGGAATATTTGTATTTTTATATTCCAGAAAATCTTTGAATTCGTTGGTTGTAGCAAGAATATTTAGATCGGCTCTAGCTAGAGAAAAATCATTGATGACTAGCTCGCTCTGGATTTTGATACTCTGGGATTCATTTAGTCCGACTAAGCGGCGATCGGACTCAGCCTCAGATCTATACAAAACCGCAATAACTACTCCTAATCCCCAAAACACAGGCAGAAAAATCATTAGAAACTTTCTGAACATCAAAGAATTACGAATCTTGCCTAGTGTAAATATACTCATAATATCTTTTGGATTAGATAACTCCTACATTATAAGTAATTCTCTATCAATCTCTCTCTACTTTTGCCTATAAGCATTTTCTTGTTTGAACATTATTTTTATCTAGCAATCCCATACAGCGATTCTAAATCACGGGCTAAATTAAATATAGCTTCTGATAAATTACTATACCTACCGGAGGCGAGTGACATCATTGAGGACTGCTATGACCTTCAGGTTCAGCATTGACAAGTCTGATGAGAGAAACTTCGGGAGGACAGTCGTAGCGACCGGGGAAATAGGTTCCTAAACCACGGTTAATATAAACTTGATTTGTTTCTCGATGCTCGGTTTTGATATGATGCAACCCCTTCGCCCATTCCCAATGATCCACTACGTTGCTACATTCCCGGAGAAACGGAATAAAAATTTGCAAAGGAGGGGGAACAACCTGACGGAGGTTAGAGACAAATAAAGGTAAGGGCTGCCCGTTGGGAAGAGTGATTTGTCCCCCGTGGGTGTGTCCAGAAAGCTGGAGGTCTACTCGCCATTGCTTGAGAAAGATGGTGCTGTCGGGGTTGTGGGAAAGGACGATTCTGGGGACAGCCGAGTCTAGTTGATCCATCACAGCTTTCGCTTGCTTAAATTCCCTAGACCAAAAATCTGCCAACCCCACGACAGGCATTTCAGGACCAAAGGGATAGGCGATCTGGTTCCAAAGAACTTTAATGCCTACTTGGGTCAGGGCTTGGGTAATTTCGGCCCTTGAGCTGGGATAGTAGAGGTGGTCATGGTTGCCCAACACCGCATAGGTTCCGAGGGGACTCTGGAGATTTTTCAGGTGTTGAGCGAGGGGATGGATCGGCGAAGGATCATCGGTAATATAGTCCCCTGTGAGAAAAATAATATCAGGATTTCCGGCATTGGTGGCGGCGATCGCTTCTTCTAGTAGGCTTTCGGCAAGGCGTAGCCCATCATAATGTAAATCTGTAAGTTGGGCGATCGTGATACCGCATAATGCAGTTGGCAAATCGGCAATCCTGACTTCCAACTTATCTACTCGGAGCGGTTCTAATAGGATAGGACGCATAGGATGATCATCAAGATAGTAGTCAGAATAACAATCTGAATAATAATCAGATTATGCTGGTTCACGTTTCTAGAATAGCTTATTAAATCTTCAAAATATCTTTTAATTATGCCCTTTAATTACGATCGAATAGTTCGGTTTGCAGATACAGACGGGGCGGGAGTGGTCTATTTTGCGAGGATTTTCTCCCTATGTCATGAGGCCTACGAAGCATCTTTAGCCGCCGCAGGGATTGATCTGCGGGAGTTTTTTCAGCATCCGGCGGTGGCTGTCCCCCTTGTCCATGCCGAGGCAAACTTTCAGCAACCCCTCTACTGTGGCGATCGGCTCACCATCACCCTCCAACCTCAGCAACTCAGCCCCCATAGTTATCTCATCAACTATCAGGTGTTTAAGCAAGAGGCGATCGCTGCGGCAGCCAGCACCAAACATGTTTGTATCCACCCCCAAACAAGAAGCCGCCAAGAATTACCTACTTTCCTGATGCAATGGCTAACTAATTTTTCATAGTAAAAATATAGTAAAAATATAGAGATGTTTTATAAATACCTAAAGCTATTTATATGAATTATAGCAATCCTAAATCATTTGTTAGATTAGATTGTTTCTAGTAAATAATTTCACCCGCCACAGGCGAGTAAAATTATTTATGACTGCTATATTTCTTGGTAACTAGCAGGATCGCTATAATTTAGATTGTACTATTAGATCGTACTATTAAATTGTACTATTGGTGCTACTCAAGTTATTATGGTTAACCAACTATCCTATGCTGTTTCGCCGCTACAAAGAGCCATGTTGCTACCTAGTTTAGTTAGCCAAAATTCGGGTATTTATCTAGAGCAAGTAATTTTGTATTGTCGGGAAGATTTAGATAAGCAAGCTCTCAAGGAAAGTTGGCAACAGGTAACTAGGGCTTATGAAATTTTACGGACTTATTTTGACTGGCAGAGTAGTACAGAGATTAGGCAAATTATTGCTCCAGAAGTAAATATTCTTTGGCAGGAGTTTGATTGGAGTAGTTTATCTCTGGGGGAGCAGAAACAGAAAATTGCCGAATATCTAGAAAGAGATCGATCGCAGGGATTTCATCTCGACCAACCACCCTTAATGCGTTTTGCTCTTTGTAAGTTGGGAGATAATAGCTATCAATTAATCTGGACTTTTCATCACAGTATTCTTGATGGGCGATCGATTATTCTGTTGCTTAAGGAAGTCTTTGCCTGCTACCAAGCCCACCAACAGGATTATATTCATCAACTACCATCTGTTACTCCCTACAGAAAATTTATTGAATTTATTGACAATCAACTTAAAGATAATGGACGACAATTTTGGCAAGATTTGTTAGTAGGGTTTACTAATAAAAACAATTTATCTGCTCAAAATATTCAAGGCTCGCTAAAAGCATTTAGTTGTATTAGGAAGAAAATTGGTAGGCAATTAGTTGAGAAATATAATAGTTACAAAATCAATCTATCTTCTGAAATTACAGCTAAACTACAAACTTTAGCCACAGACAATAATTTCACTCTCAATAACCTGATTCAAGGGGTTTATGCTTTAGCTTTGGGGCAATGTAGCGGCAGCAGTGATATAGTTTTTGGGGCAACAAGAGCTTGTAGAAGATTAGCGATCGAGCAAGTAGAAACTATGTTAGGGTTACTGATTAACACTATCCCTGTACGAGTGCAAATCAACCCAGAGCTAACTCTAATTCAGCTATGCCAAGAGTTGCGATCGCAGTGGGTCGCCATGCGAGATTATGAAACTACTTCCTTAGCCAAAATTCATCAATGGAGTGAATTAGAATCAGGTCAAAATCTGTTTGATACCTTGGTGGTTTTTGAAAATTGCGATCTGACCGAAGCTCTAGATTTGCCCAACTGTCAGGTGGAAATCAAAGAACAGACAGATTTACCATTATCATTAACTGCCTATAGTGGCAGAGAATTATCTCTATTAATTAACTACGATTTAGAACTTTATAATAGTACAGCTATTGCTCTATTTTTAACTTATATAACTGAATTACTAAAGGAATTTTGTCTAGTTCCCCATGCAAAAGTCAAAGATATTCAAGAAAATATTTTCCAGAAACATCAACTTACATTTCTTGATTTATTTACCCAACAAGTTAGAGCCAATCCTCAACAGCTAGCAGTAGTCAGCCAAAATCATGATCTTACTTATCAGCAATTAGAAAATCAATCTAATTTCCTTGCCCTGAGACTAAGAGAAGCTGGAGTTAAAGCTGAGGTTTTAGTGGGGATTTGTGGAGAGCGATCGCTAGAAATGATTATTGGAATTTTAGCAATTCTTAAGGCTGGTGGAGCTTATGTTCCTATGGATCCAAATTATCCATTAGAGAGAATTAAATATATTCTGCAAGACACCCAAACGCCAATTTTACTGACTCAATCTTGGCTAAGCAAAAAGCTCCCAGAATTTTCTGGCATAGTAATTTATTTAGATGAGTATGATTCAGAGAATCAAGATATTCAAAATATTCAAAATATTCAAGTTAATCCATTAGTGATTAATTCCTGCCCAAAACCTGCACCGGAAGATTTGGCTTATATTATTTATACTTCTGGCTCCACAGGCAATCCGAAGGGAGTGATGATTGAACATCGAGCCTTAGCTGAGTATGTGCTGGTGGATATCCAAGAATTTGGGCTACAAAATAGCGATCGCCTCCTCCAATTTGCGGCTGTAACTTTTGATTTATCCGTAGCAGAAATCTTCCCTTGTTTAGCCAGTGGCAGCACTTTGTATTTAAGAACTGAAGAGATGGCAGCATCAATTCCCTCTCTCCTAGCAAAGTGTCAGGAATGGCAGATTACTTGCCTAAATTTACCCACAGCTTTTTGGCATTATTTAGTGGATCAATTAATAACAAATAATTGGCAATTACCGCCTAGTTTAAGATTAATTATGATCGGGGGTGAAAGAGTACATAAACAACGAGTTTCCCTCTGGTTAGATTATGTTGGTCATTATCCTCATTTAGTTAATGCCTATGGGCCAACGGAAGCAACGGTAATTGTCACAACCTATTGGATCTCTGGAAAAAATTTTATAGTTAATCCTCAAGAAGAAATCCCCATTGGTCAACTTTTACCTCATGTAAAGGGCTATATTCTTGATCCAGAAATGCAACCCGTAGATGATGGTTTGATAGGGGAACTATATTTACATAGTCTTACCTTAGCAAGGGGCTACTTAAACCGACCAGATTTAACCGTGAATAATTTTGTTAACTTAAATCTTGCTGGTAAACCAATCCGATGTTATAAAACAGGCGATCGAGTAACTCGGCTCCCGGATGGAAATTTATTATATTTAGACCGGATCGATCGACAGGTAAAAATTCGAGGATATCGGATTGAATTAGGAGAAACTGAGGCGGTACTTCGGCAGTACTCTTCTGTGCAAGATGCCGTAGTTGTTGCTCAGGAAAAAAATGCTAATAATCTAGAAGTTACCATAGATAAATATTTAGTTGGTTATATTGTTCCTTGGGCTAATCAAGAAATTAATTTAGGAGAATTACAAGAGTTTCTCAAGGCTTGCCTGCCCCAGTATATGATTCCCCGGACTATTATGGTGTTAGCAACTTTACCTATTAGCACTAATGGAAAAATCGCTTATTCCCTATTGCCAATTCCTGAATTTATCCCAGATTTTGTAACTATTGAAGCTCCAAGAAATGATCTAGAAACTCTCCTAGTAAAGATTTGGCAAGAGGTGTTTCAGTCTCCGGTAGGGATTCGTCATAATTTTTGGGAATTAGGGGGAGATTCCTTAAAAGCCATGCAAGTAATTAGCCAGCTTTATGCTTATGATTTCGGTAAACTATCCATACAAAATCTATTTACCTATCCCACAATTGCTGAGTTAGCTCAATATTTTCAAGGGAATTTTCAAGATAATTCTCAGGTTAACTCTACACCAGAATTAATAATAAACCCTGACCTAATTAAAACTGCTCGATCGATCCCTGCAACCTCTCGTAAATTAACTTCTGAGCCTAACTTAGTTCGGGCCTCGATCGCCCAAGAGCGTTTATGGTTATTGGCTCAATTTCATGATTGTAGTGGTGCTTATCATGTGCAGATGGCTTGGCAAATTCGGGGAGATTTAAACTTAGATGCTTGGGGGCGATCGCTAGAGCAGATTCTCGATCGTCACAGCAGTCTCCGTACCAATTTTCAGTTAATTAGTGATCAAGTAATCCAAGTAATCCATCCTACGATCTTTAACAAAAATCTTACTCAAAATTCATCTTTATTTACTATAGAAAAACTTTTAACTTCTATAGATTTATGTCATTTATCCTCTGAGGAACAAAAAGTTACTATTGATCAATTACTCCTTAATCAACAACAGCAAAACTTTAATCTTGCTGAAGAAGCTCTACTCAGAATGCTCCTGATTAAGGTTCATACTAATAAATATATCTTTGCCATAACTCTGCATCACATCATTACCGATGGCTGGTCTATGGGAATTTTTCAGCAAGAGCTTAGTAGTTTTTATCAATCACAATCAGCTATCCCCGAATCTCCAATATCTACCATCCTAGATTTACCAATTCAATACCAAGATTTTGCAGTTTGGGAACGAGAATCTTATTTGCCAGAAATTGAAACAGATTATCTAAGCTATTGGCAGCAGAAATTGGCTAATTTTCCACCCCATCTTGAACTCCCTAGCGATCGATCACGTTCTACAGTTTCTAGTTATGTTGGAAATAGTTATCACCACAATTTAAATCCAGAATTAAGCAAAAAAATTAAAGAATTTTCTCGAAATCAACAGGTGACATTGTTTATGACTTTGTTGAGTAGCTTTATCACTTTTTTATATCGTTGTACTGCCCAAACAGATTTTGTGGTGGGTGTGCCGATCGCAAACCGTCCTGTTCCAGAAGTTGCTAATTTAATTGGCTATTTTCTGAATACTATTCCCCTGCGTTGTGATTTGTCAGGAAATCCTCAGTTTCAAGAATTATTAGCACGCATCAAAACTAATACCACAGAAGCCTACGCATATCCCTACGTTCCTTTTGAGCAATTGCGAGCTGCCGGAATGCAGGAGTCGGAATGGTTTCGAGTTGTGTTTATCTTAATTCCCTCGATAACATGGGAAATTCCTAGTTTAGAAATCACAGAGTATAAAGTCACCAAACCTGGTTCAACGGTAGATTTAACTTTGTATCTAGAAGAAATAGGAGAGGAAATTGCGGCAGTTTGGGAATATCGATCGGAGCTATTTGAGGCAGAAACTATTCAATTTTTTGCCTTGGGTTGGATAAGTTTATTAGAAGATTTAATTGATACTCCAGAAACTCAAATTAATCAGGATTATCTTTGGAAATCGGATACTTATCAATCACAAAAATTAATTGTATCTAATTCTGTTAATGCCGACAACTCTAATATTTTCACTTCTAATCTATACAGTGAATCTACAAAAACCATAAATGAATTATTCTTAGAGCAAGTTATTAGTCAACCCCAAGCAATTGCTGTTAGCAACGGCGTAGAAAATTTAACTTATCAAGGGCTTTACCTCGCTGCGGCAGAGGTGGCGAAAAAATTAATAGCATTGGGAGTGAAACCTGATACTTTGGTGGGGATTTGTGGCGATCGCTCCCTAGAGGTAATCATTGGGATTATGGGAGTCTTACTTGCTGGAGGAGCCTACGTTCCCATTGATCCAAAATATCCCCTCGATCGGATTAACTTCATCCTTGCAGATACCCAAACTCCCGTACTATTAACCCAATCCCATCTCCTCCCCAAACTTACAGAAGTAAAAAATCAAGTTATTTGTTTAGATCAATTAGATTTAGGTTCTAATCTAGACTCTACAAATTCTCTAAATTCTCCTAATTTCCCGGAGCAATTACTACTTAATAACTCAAACATCTGTAGCAAACCTGAACCCAACAGTTTAGGCTACGTCATTTATACTTCTGGCTCCACGGGTAAACCTAAGGGAGTGATGATTGAACATGGTTCCTTGGGGAATTTTGTCCAAGTTGCAACGGCAGAGTATGAAATTAAAAAAAGCGATCACATTCTCCAATTTTCTTCTCTAAGTTTTGATATTGCTGTAGAAGAAATCTTCCTCAGTTTAGGCAATGGTGGCTCCCTCTATCTCCGCACCCCAGATATGGCAAGCTCGATCGCCCTGCTGCTAGAAAAATGCCAAACATGGGGGATCACAATTTTGGATTTATCCACCGCCTACTGGCATCAACTGGTAGAAATTCTGGCGGCTGCAATTCCTCCCCAAGGGCAGTTACCTCCAAGTCTGCGATTAGTGATCGTGGGAGGAGAGAAAATGGAAAAATCAAGAGCGATTCTCTGGCAAAAGCTGGTGGGAAATTATCCTCTACTGGTAAATACCTATGGCCCCACGGAAGCAACAGTGATCGCCACAACTCAATGGATTAACGGCTCTCAAGGAGTTGAAGATTTAACAGCAGAAATTCCCATTGGCTATCCCTTGCCGGGAATGGAAACCTACATTCTCAATGAAGCTCACCAACTAGTTGCACCGGGAACTGTGGGGGAATTGTATCTAGGCGGTGTCAGCTTGGCAAGAGGCTATTGGCAAAGCCCAGATTTGACAGCGAAAAAATTTCTGACCCTGAATATTGTTGATAATCTTACTGGGGCTATTGATGATCATTCTGGTGCTGGACAAGCCCGGCGACTTTATCAAACAGGAGATTTAGTTCAACAATTGCCCGATCGCAGGCTCCTGTACTTGGGGCGCACTGATTACCGAGAGAAAATCGGCGGCTTCTTAGTGGAATTGGCAGAGGTAGAAACAACACTCCAGCAGCATCCCCAAGTTAAAGATGTGGTGGTTATTGTCAAAGATCCAGCTAAGGATTCAGATAAGAATTTGGGCATAAATTATTCAAGCTCTGAGAAATATCTCGTAGCTTTTGTGGTGTTACGATTTCCCAAAGGGAAGGCTACGCCAACGCCCACCGAGTTACCAAAGTTGTTGCTCCAGTTACAAGACTGGCTACGCTCAAAACTCCCCCAGTATTTGGTTCCCCGCTTTTACCAAATCTTAGACCAGCTACCCCTGACCGTGAACGGCAAGATCGATCGACCTGCTCTACAAAATTTGCCCCTCCGGGAAACGGTTTCATTAAATGCTGGGTCATACTCTAGATTAGAGTCTAGATTAGATACTGAGTTAAACTCTGCATTGAAATCGGCGCTCGTAGTTCCAGTCCCCCCTAGTGCTCTAGAGAAAAAACTCCTCAGCATCTGGCAACAAGTTCTAGGAAATAAACAGATTGGCGTTGAGGATAACTTCTTTCAGTTGGGAGGCAGTTCTCTTGTGGCTCTGCGCTTGTTTTCCCTCATCGAACAGGAATTTCAAAGAAACCTGCCCCTCACTATCCTGATCCAAGCTCCTACTATTCGGCAATTGGCAGCCCTGTTGCAATCTCAAGGTTGGCGGGTAAGTTGGCGATCGCTCGTCCCCATCCAAACCCAAGGCTCCAAAACCCCCATCTTTTGTATTCATCCCATCGGTGGCAATGTCCTCTGTTATGAAAACCTGCTCCCCTACCTCAGCCCAGACCAGCCAGTCTACGGTCTCCAAGCCCAAGGACTAGATGGTGTAGCCGAGGCGATCGACGATATTAAAATCATGGCAAGGAATTATCTCCAAGAAATTCAAACTATCCAGCCCCACAGCCCGTATATTTTGGCGGGATACTCCTTTGGGGGCATCGTTGCCTACGAAATTGCCCAACAACTCCGACAAGCCGGGGAAGAGGTAGCCGCTTTAATCTTTTTGGATGTGATTAGTCCCCAGTTATCCAGAGCCGGAGTGCCTCCCATCGCCCAACGCCTAGCTATTCATGGTGCTAATCTCGCCCAGTTAGATACTGCCCAGAGATTAGCCTATTTCAGTAATCGAATAGGCAAGAAAGTAACCAATATTCAAGATAAACTCCATCAATATTTCGATCGGATGTTGGGGAAGCAAGACTTGACTACCATTCCTGCCTACCTAAAAAAGCTAGAAACTGCCCATAATCAAGCTGCCTGCCGCTATGCCCCCAATTTTTACCACGGCAGAGTGATCCAATTTCAGGCGATCGAAAGACCAGCAAATATTTATCCTTCCCCCAGTTTGGGATGGCAGGAAGTAGTCAAAAATCCTGTAGAAATTATCAAAGGGATTCCAGGGCATCATGGCACAATGCTAGAACCACCACAGGTAGCCATAGTCGGCGAAAAGCTCCAACGGATTTTGAATAATTTACATCTTCGCTGATCTGAGGCAATAAAATTCATGGATTAACTAATTGAATTTGAGTTTAGTTCGTGCCAAAACTGAGGGCTTTGCCCCGGACTGCGGTGTTGAGTCTGCCTCGATCGAAGGCAATCTGCCCCCCCACGATCGTCACCTGCGCCCATCCAGTTAAATCCCAACCTTCAAAGGGACTCCAGCCACACTTAGTTTGCAACTCTTCCCGCAGCACTGGATGATAATTAACTAAATCTACCAGCACCAAATCCGCATCATAGCCGACTGCAATTGTCCCTTTATGGGGAATCCCAAAACCACGAGCCACTGCCGTAGACATCCAATGGGAAACTTGAGCCACGGTACATTTACCCGCCTTGGCTTGGGTCAGCATCACCGCTAGACTGGTTTCTACTCCCGGCATTCCCGAAGGTGTGTTGGGGTAGCCCTGGGCTTTTTCTGCGAGGGTGTGGGGGGCGTGGTCGGTGGCGATGAAATCGATGACTCCATCCCGGAGAGCTTGCCAGAGAATTTCATTGTCTTGGGCCGATCGCAAAGGCGGATTCATCTGGGCAAAAGTGCCGATGGTTTCATAGGCCGCCGTATTCAAAACTAAATGTTGGGGAGTCACCTCTGCTGTCACCCAAGCTGGCTTCTCTTGGCGCAGGAGTTCGGCTTCTTCGCCGGTGGAAAGATGGAGAATATGTAAGCGGCGTTGGTATTTTTTAGATAGTTTCAGGGCGATTTGAGTGGCTTCGAGGGCGGCTTGGTTATCTTGGATTTGGGAATGAATGGCGGGGTCAGTGATCCCAACAAATTCTTGGCGGCGTTGGTTGATGCGGGCTTGATTTTCAGCGTGGACAGCAATTAGTCTCTGTCCTTGGGCAAAAACTCGATCGAGAACCTCTGGATCATCCATCAACAAATCCCCGTGCATAGAACCCATAAATACCTTAATGCCACATACTGGGTTAGCGGTGAGTAAATCCGGCAGCACTTCTGGAGTTGCCCCAATAAAAAAACCATAGTTAACTAAAGATTTCTGGGCGGCTCGTTGCAATTTATCATCTAGGGCAGCTTGGGTTGTGGTCAGGGGGCGGGTGTTGGGCATTTCCAGAAAGGAGGTGACACCGCCTCTAGCGCAGGCACAACTGGCTGTAAATAAATCTTCCTTGTACTCCAAGCCGGGTTCCCGGAAATGGACTTGGGGGTCGATCACGCCGGGCAACAATGTTAAGCCCTTTGCGTCTAGCTCTTGAGTTCGATCGGGTATAGGTGCAATTTCAGGAGCAATCTGGAGAATCTTGCCATCCCCGCACAGCACATCTCCCCGGAAAAACTCGCCTCCCGGTAACAAAATCTCTGCTTGCTTAATTAATAGGTAGTTCGTCAAGTTCGTCATAGTGTAGTGGCAAGCCCTGTTTTTGTGGCTGAGGTTGAATAGGTCTTGAATGTGTTGAAATATATTCTGAGTATAGGTTAAACCCCCACAATCAGGATAAATGCTATAACTAGCTAATATGTAGTTGCCGATTAATCCCTAAAATCTTTAGGTTCTTCAGCAATCGTTAAGATCTTAAGCCGTGTAAGATTTGGTGTTAGTGATAACAAATAATTGTCAGTAATTGTCAGACTTATACACAGACTCTAGGGGCAGCCATGCCCGCCTTGCGTCCATCAATAGCGGAGACTCCACTATTTTGCATAAGTCCTGTATTGAAAGAATATTGAAGAAATATTAATGTAGCCTAGTAGTGCCAATTTAATTAAAAATAGAACGTGAAAAATCGAGAATCTTCGTCAAAAGAACCCCAGAGCGTTAAAGGCTACGTCCTAGAGGCAGTGGAAATCCTAGTAATTGCAGTGGCGATCGCCTTCGGCATCCGTACCTTTATCGCTGAAGCCCGCTATATTCCTTCGGGTTCGATGCTGCCTACTCTCAAAATTAACGATCGCCTCATGGTCGAAAAAATTAGCTTTTTATTTCGGACACCAGAACGGGGAGACATTGTAGTTTTCAACCCAACGGATAGTCTAATTCAACAAAACTTTCATGATGCTTTTATTAAACGGGTGATTGGCACTCCCGGAGATACCGTAGAAGTAAGAGATGGGAAGGTGATTGTGAATGGAGAGCCTCTGGTGGAAAATTATTTGCTGGAACCGCCGACTCTCAATTCTCCCCCAGTCAAAATTCCCCCCAATGAGTATATGGTGATGGGAGATAACCGCAATAGTAGTTATGACAGTCGTTTCTGGGGTTTTGTCCCCCGCGATCGGATCATCGGCAAAGCTGCTTTTCGGTTCTGGCCCCTCAACTGTATAGGAGAAATTAAAGACTGCCCTAGTAAATAATTAAGGTAATTTATGACCCAAGTTAGTATGACTTCGATCGCTCAGCTTCGATCGACCATGGCAGAATATCCAGAAGCCTTAATTGCCCTAGATGTGGTGGAAGACTGTGAGGGGGATCTAGAGGATGCGGCGATGGTGTTGGCAATTCGTTATGGGCTACAGCCAGATCAAAATAATAGTAATTGGTTGGAGGCGATCGCCCGCCAGTGTCGGGGCGTAGTTTGTCAAGAATCTATGCAGGCTGATCTGCGCCTGGGAACCTATGGCTCCGTGGCTGCCTACCTAGCTGATAGTGGGTTAATTCCTTCGATTTTGGTGGCTCCAGTGTTGATGTATATTCTGGAAACTGGAATCGAAGTTTTTTGTGATTTTGGCAGTGAAGAGGATCCAGTTTTGTAGAACAAGGAGCTTAAGCCCCTTGCCTCTATAATCCTTGACTGTATGACCCTTGCTTGGGTGATTTATGGAGAATAGGGAGCTCGAATCCCTGACCTCTGCGGTGCGATCGCAGCACTCTACCAACTGAGCTAATTCCCCTAGTGAATTATAGATATTAACTACAAAAGCTATTTTATCACTGCTGACGAGGATTTGGCGTAGACTTCCTGTACCCTTTCTAGCTCCAAATCCCAGAGATAGTCCACAGCCCAATTACAATGACGCTGGACAAAATGATAGGGATAGGTATTCGCTACCCCCACAACTTGCATTCCTGCCCGTTTTGCGGCTTGCATTCCGAGGGTCGTGTCCTCGATCGCCAGACATTCTGACGGCTGGAGGGCTAATTCGGGAAACATCTCCGCTAACTTGGCTGCCCCCAAGAGATAACCTTCTGGGTCTGGCTTGCTAGTTTTGATTTCATCCCCAGCGACAATTACAGAGAAATATTGACCTAAGTTCGATCGCTCCAACACCAAATCTATTTCTGCCCGCATGGCTCCCGAAACAATCCCTAGGGGAAACTTTTCTAAGCGGAGCTTGTAGATCAAATCCTCCAACCCAGCATAGATGGGCAGTTTTTCCATGGCAGCTAACCGTTCTTGGTAGCTCCGGCTTTTTAGCTGCATTAACTGGTGGAGATAAACCTGATTGGGAATTCTGCCCCGCCGCTCCAAAAGTTCCTGCAAACAAACTCGATCGCTCTTCCCCAAACAAATCGATCGAAACTCACCGGGAACTGGGCGCAGGTTTTCACTAATTAACAACTCCGCCAACAATTCCTGATGGATAGCTTCATCGTTAATTATTACGCCATTGAAGTCAAAGAGAACAGCTTTGAGGGGCATGAGAGGGGAAGAAGTAAAGGAGGTACAGGGAGGTAAGGGGAGGTAAAGAAAGCAAAAGGTAAAAGGTAAAAAAGAAAGTAGGGTGGGCATCGCCCACCTTAATCCCACCCATACTAGAAAGCCTTATGCTGCCTAAGCCGTGATAAATTTTCTAGATTGCTTCTCTGAGCTAATTTTCTGGGATAGTTCCCAGCTAGGGCTACTTTTCTTGGGATAGGCGAGCGGCGGCGGCTTGATCGGGATGGATACCGAGGCGAGTGAGGTTGATTCTGCCCTTGGAATCTAGTTCCCGGACTTTCACCACCACTTCATCACCCACGGCGACTTCATCCTCGACCTTGCCCACTCGATAGTCAGCCAACTGGGAAATATGGATCATCCCTTCCTTGCCGGGGAGAATTTCCACAAAAGCCCCAATTTGAATAATCCGAGTAACTCTGCCCACGTAGACATCGCCCTCGTTTAGTTTGCGGGTCATGCCTTGGATGATGGTAATGGCTTTCTTGGCACTTTCACTATTGGCAGAAGAAACCGTCACCGTGCCGTCATCATCGATGTCAATCTTCGCTCCAGTCTGCTCCGTGATGCCCTTGATGGTTTTGCCGCCGGGTCCGATGACTAAGCCAATCAGGTCTGGATCAATTTTCACCGTCATTAACCGGGGGGCAAAAGCCGATAGCTCCTTCCGGGGTTCAGGAATCACAGCCAGCATTTTTTTGAGGATGTGAATTCTGGCGGGTTTGGCTTGATTAATGGCATCTTCAATCACCTGCATGGATAGCCCAGAGATTTTCATATCCATTTGCAGGGCAGTGATCCCAGTATCTGTCCCCGCCACCTTAAAGTCCATATCTCCTAGAAAATCTTCAATGCCTTGAATATCTGTAAGAATGCGGACTTCATCCCCGTCTTTGATGAGACCCATGGCGGCTCCGCTCACGGGCTTGGTAATGGGTACTCCCGCATCCATCAGGGCAAGGGTAGAACCACAGACGGAACCCATGGAGGTGGAGCCGTTGGAGGAGAGAATTTCGGAAACGACCCGGAGGACGTAAGGGAACTGGGCTTTGGGGGGGAGGACGGGAACGATCGCACGCTCGGCTAAGGCTCCATGTCCAATTTCTCGGCGACCGGGCGATCGCATGGGTCTAGTTTCGCCCACGGAGTAGGGAGGAAAATTGTAGTGGTGCATATAGCGCTTCTGCTCATCAGGATGCAGGTCGTCCATTTCTTGGGCATCACCGGGGCTGCCGAGGGTGACGGTGGACATTACCTGAGTTAAACCCCGATTAAATAGCCCTGTACCGTGGACACGGGGGGGCAGAATGCCGACTTGGCAAGAAACTGGGCGGACTTCATCGAGTTTGCGCCCATCAACTCGGACTCCATCTTCGATAATCTGTCGCCGCATCAGTTTTTTTGTAATATCCTTAAACACCGAATCGATAATTTTGCCTTGCTCAGTGGTAATTACTCGGATGGGGTCGTCTTCGGGCAGGGCAGCGATCGCCTCACTCACTTCAGCCTTAATGACATCGAGAGCTGCATCCCGTTCATTTTTGTCTTTCAGTCCCTTCGCAAGGACTTCTTTAATGGCAATCTTGGTTTTGGCGGTGATGAAATCTTCCACCCGGGAATCAACTTCTGGGGGATCAACCTGGACGATCGTAATCCCTAGCTCGGCGAGAACTTCCTGTTGTTTGGCAATTAGGTCCTGTACTGCTTCGTAGCCAAAGTCGATCGCCTCAATAATATCCTGCTCCGATAACTGGTTAGCTCCGGCTTCCACCATGATCACGCCATCGGGGGAACCAGCCACCACTAGATCTAGATCACCGATCTCAATTTGTCGATAGGTAGGATTGATAATAAAATCATCGCCCACTAACCCCACTCGCACTGCTGCCATAGGTCCTTGGAAGGGAATTTGGGCTTGAAGCACGGCGATCGAGGCTCCCGTCACTGCCAACACATCCGGCGGCACGTTTTCATCAAGGGAAAGGGTCGTAGCAACGACTTGGATGTCATCCCGGAGCCAACTGGGAAATAGGGGACGCAGGGGGCGATCGATCAACCGGCTAGTTAGAGTCACCTTTTCTGGAGGTCTACCTTCTCGCCGGAGGAAACCACCGGGAATCCGCCCCGCCGCATACAGTCTTTCTTCGTAATCCACTAACAGGGGCAGAAAATCGATACCTTCTCTAGCTGCTGCACGGGTTGCAGTCACCAAAACAGCCGTATCTCCAGACTGAATCAACACACAACCGCCTGCTTGGGGTGCTAGTAACCCCATAGTTAGCCGAATATCCCTACCATAGAAGGGTATTGACTTGTTTAACTCTGTCATTGAGTATTTCTTCCTTATTTTCTCATTTTATTCTCTTTCGCAATCGTAACACTTCGATCGGGCTTTAGGGATCGCCTCAAGTAAGAGAATTTAGCAACTTTGTGCGGATTTATGCGGATTTATGCGGAGCAGCGGAATTTTATGCGACCATGACCCTAGGAGGATTAACCATGAACTCTCATATTCAAACCAATGTCCAGACCAATATCCAGGCGAGTATGCAAACAAAAGTGGTGTCTCTGTATGATACAGATTACCAATGTTGGCTAGAGCAGATTGTCACCCAGCTACGCACACGAGATGTTAATAACCTTGACTGGGAAAACTTAATTGAGGAGATCGAGAGCTTGGGAAAAAGCGATAAACGAGCTATTTCTAGCTATTTGATGCGATTGTGCGAACACTTGCTGAAATTAAAGTATTGGCGGGCTGAACGGGAGTCATGTTTTCGGGGATGGGATTTAGAAGTTGCTAACTTTCGGCTCCAAATTCGAGCCATACTTCAAGACAGTCCCAGCCTTAACAGATATCTTGCTGAAAACTTTTCGGCTGAGTATTCCAATGCAAGAAAACTTTTCCTTAGAGCAAGTATGCTGGATGCTAGTCTAGTTCCCCAAGAGCCTGATTTTACTCTGGAACAAGCTCTGGATGAAGACTGGCTTCCTTGGCAACCCGCATAGTTTTTAGTGTTTACTGCGTTATGAATAGCCACGGCATTATCGGACAAGAGCAAGCGATCGAACTCCTCGAACAGGCAGTAAACCAAAACCGGATTGCTCCGGCGTATCTGTTGGCAGGAGCGGCAGGCGTGGGCAGGAGTCTAGTTGCTCGTTATTTTATTGAACTATTATTTAGTGTCGGTCTTGAGCCTGACCAAAAGGTAAATCTCCAGAAGCGCTTAGCCGCCGGGAATCATCCCGATGTGTTGTGGGTACAGCCGACCTATCTGCATCAGGGCGATCGCATTACCATCGATCAAGCCTTAGCTAGTGGTCATAAAGGCAAAAGCCCACCCATGATCCGCCTCGAACAGGTAAGGGAAATTACTGAGTTTTTGAGTCGATCGCCCCTCATGGCATCCCGAAAATCGTCGTCCTTGAACAGGCAGAAACCATGCCAGAAATTGCCGCCAATGCCCTCCTGAAAACTCTGGAAGAGCCGGGAAAAGCCACGATTATTTTAATCGCCAGATCAGAAAATTCCCTCCTTGCTACCCTCGTCTCCCGTTGTCAAAAAATTCCCTGTCGCCGTCTTAATGACCAGCAACTCACAACCATTCTCAAAGCCAAAAATTATGCAGAGATTCTCAAAAGTCCGGTGATTCTTTCCTTAGGACAGGGTAGTCCGGGGGGAGCGATCGCCGCTTGGCAACAGTACCAAAATATCCCGCCAGAAATCATCGAAAAAATCCATAAACTCCCCCCCAAAACCCCTCCAAAATCTCTCCCTTGCCCGTGACCTCGACAAATCCCTAGAGTTAGAACAACAACTTTGGCTATTAGAATATCTACAACATCATTACTGGCTGCATCATTGCCTAGATGGTCAATTAAGTAAGCAATTAAGCAATACTCACTATCCCTCCCATCCCCAACTAAATAATCACGCCTATCTTGACCACCTAGAAAAAGCAAAAAAGCACCTAATTGGTTATGTGCAACCCCGCCTAGTTTGGGAGGTAACTTTATTAAAATTGCAGGAACTACAGACTCCTAAAGTTTACTCCTAAAAATCTACTCTTATTCACCCTTAAAATCACTAATCTTCTTCGCTGGCTTGTATTCCTTAAAATCAACCCACTAACTACTAAAATTTACTCCTCAACTTAAGTTTTATTCATAACAACTCCTGAGTTTTTTTGCCATTACCTCCGCATGTCGCCACCACTCAAAGCCACTAATAAACCTCCGGCTGGGTAAATGTCCCCGGGGAGCTTGATCAGTAAATTTATAACCATCATTTAAGATGGAAGAAACATAAGGCAGCCAACCTATTTTTTGGCAAAATTTAGTATAATCACCATCCATATCTTCATAAATTAAACTTTGGATTGTAAAGCCAAATTTCTTTTGACTGTAGGTTGACCATAGTTCATCAACTCTGTACAAGTCTTCGGCGGGAATCTTTTCTAGATCACTCATTGACAAGTAATCACCAACTAATTTATCTATAGATTCTCGGAGCAATCTCCAAGTCTCCGCATCAGCTTCTTGCCATTTTTTCTTGAGTAGTAATACCTTAAGGGTACTGTAATTTATGCCTTTACTGAAGATTGGTTTTTGATTACTAACATTAGCAGCTAAATCATCAATAGAATTACTTGCTTCCACAGAAGAACTTCGCCCCCGGACTCCTGCCATATTGCCTAAATATTTACTAGTTAAAGGCAGGGGGTTATTAATATTAACTACTGGAGAATGTTGCAGATCTTCGATTACTTCTTGGGCTGATTGATAGCGTTCATTGAGTTTGCGGCTGACTAATTTATTGAGAACTTGGGTTAGGCGATCGCCCACCTGCTGTCCGGCGGGCAAATATTGTTTCCATAGCCACTTTTCCTCCATCACATCAAACATATCTAACGCTCTTTCCCCCGTGAGTAAATGTAAACAAGTTACCCCTAAACTATACAAATCACTGGCGGGAAAAACTTTCCCATAGGCTTGTTCTGGAGCCATATAATCCATGGTTCCAATGATTGTACCTACCTGAGTTTTTCCTGCGGTTGCCATGATTTTAGCAATACCAAAGTCAATCAGAATGGTAATTTATCTATAGTCCTGAGAATTATATTGCCCGGCTTTATATCCCGGTGAATAATATTTTGCTCATGAATAAATTTTAATACTGGTAATAACTTAGTTATTAATTCTTGAATTTGCACTTCGGTAAACTCTCCAGCTTGGGCAAATAGATCAAATAAAGTCTGACCTTCAATAAATTCTTGGATTAAATAAAAGTTCTTTTCTTGTTGAAAACTAGCTAATAATCGGGGAATTTGGGGATGGTTGCCGAGGCTATCTAAATGTTCGGCTTCTTGATAAAAAAGATTTTTCGCTTTGCCGATCGTCTCTTGGGGAAAATTACTGATATATAACTGCTTAACTACACACTGGGGACGGGAAGGAATTTGCTGATCGATCGCCAAAAAAGTCTTGCCAAATCCCCCTTGTCCAAGCATCTCCGTCGGCAGATATCGCCCTCCCAATAACAATTTGCTACCGCAACTCAGACAAACTTCTTGATCATCATCATTCTGAGGCTCTAAACATCCCGGTGCAACACAGAAAGCCATATCATCACCCCTAGTATTTTTCTTCAATTTCTTCCCAACACTTCCCCACATATTATCTTTTCTGCGGCTCGAAGGTGTAAAAATTGTTGAAAGCCCCTACAGTTTCTACCTGATAGTTGGGAGCAAAGGGAATAATACTACCTAGGGATAGATTTGTGCGATAGATACTAAAAAAGATCAGGTTTTGGCGTTGGGTATTTTGGTTAACCAAAGTTCTGATCTGGGGAGTAGTGGTTTCTACTAGGGAATTACAGGGGTCTTGAATTAAGTTCCCAAGAATATTTTGATTGCAGACATTATTTTTGAGATAGCCGGTGATCTGAGTTGTAGCGTATTCTTCATAAGCTAGTTGTTCTGGGTTGGCGATCGCCATGACCGCCCCTAAGCCCCCTAGCCCCAGCCCACCCACCACCGCAACTGTTAAGAAGCCTTTCATAATCCTCTCCTAATTATTTAATGATTTCATCGTTTAGTATCTCTCCCTTCTATAGCGATCCTAAATCATTTTCTCAATTAGATTGCTGCTGGTAGCTTATTCCACCCGCCGGCGGCGGGTGAAATCATTTAGGACTGCCATAGACTAGCTAAATATGTCCTGAGTTGCCTAGCTCCGCTAGATTCATAACATTTTCTCTATGTACTACTCTTGCTAGAGATCGATCGAAATCCCGGCGGAAATTCTAGCAAAACTCCCAAACTCCCCCAATTGCTCTCTCATGATATTTTCTAGTAACTCT
>JAAUUE010000412.1 GCA_012031635.1 Coleofasciculaceae cyanobacterium SM2_1_6
GAGGCTACTACAGTGGGAAGCAGAAGCAGCATACCCTAAAAGCACAATTCGTGGTCAATCAGGACAATGGGCAGATCATCTGTACAGAATTTGGCAAAGGACGAGGGCATGATTTCCGCTTGTTCAAGCTCCATCGCCTGCCGCTGATGCCCAATCAACTATGTTTAGCAGATAAGGAGTATCAAGCACAAAACTCCCTTCAAGTTCTTGTACGCCCATGAAGAAGCCACGCAAAGCCAAGCTTGATAAATTTGAGCGGCAACACAATCGCCTGTTAGCTAGATTGCGGGTTGTAGTGGAACATGTTCACCGCAAGTTGAAGGTATTTCGGATTCTGTCGGAGCGTTATCGCAATCGTCGCAAGCGTTTTGGCTTACGCTTCAATTTGATTGCTGCGATCCTCAATTTTGAGCTTGCCTCCGTATCTTGATTCACGCAAGAGGTCTAATCTATCTGCTGATGACATCTCATGGGAGTTTATCAAGGCTCATCCAGAAATATTCCCCATTATTGTTACTGAGGGAGTCAAAAAATCATTATCCCTACTACAGCAAGGGTATGTAGCGATCGCCGTCTATGGTTGCAATTGCTTGGGAGCTTGGGAGCTAGTCCCTTTTGTGCGGAACAGAGAGGTGACTATCTGTTTTGATGAGGACACTAAGGAAAAAACCCGGACTACAGTAGCGATCGCAATCTCTATCGGAGCGAAAAAGCTAAAGAGTTACGGGGCTAAGGTATCGATCGCTCACTGGAATCCATCCCTAGGAAAGGGGATTGATGATGTTTTGGTTAACCACGGGGCAGGGGCGATCGATGAGATTTTGACATCTTGCCAAACCCTAGCAGAGCAAGCTAGAGCGGCGGGGTTAGCCAAGTGGCTTAAGCGGCGGGGCTTTACAGCTACCATCACCATCAACACTCGATACCTAAACATTACAGATATTCCCCTAGGGGCTGAATCTGGGGTGTTTGCTATTCGATCGGGACTGGGGACTGGTAAGAGTACCGTGCTACTGAAAATGATCGATTACATCATTTCTCACTGTGGAGATTTGGGGATTATTGCCTTAGGTAGTCGGAATAATTTGCTACTGCAACAATGCGAAGCCCTAAACCTTTACCACCTTCGAGAGCATTCTGCTTTTGGACTAATGAGAGATCCCAGCAGCCGGATCGCTCTATGCTTTGATTCACTGCATCATTACAAAAATCACCTTGATTGCTTTGATGGAAAAATCCTAATCATGGATGAGTTTGTCTCTGTGCTGAAACACGCCCTGACAAGCTCGACCTGTAGTGGACGGCGATCGGAGTTATTGGACATCTTGGATGAGTTGATCCGCCGTGCTGGTTTTGTTTTCCTGCTAGACGGTAACGGCTGTGATTGGGCTGTAGATTACGTCATGAAGATTCGGGGTGGTGAGTCTGGGGCAGAGAAAATCCTGAACCAGTACAAAAATGCTACCGCTCAATTTGAAGTAGTTAGCTCCTTTTCTGATTCTGGTTTTGTTACCAAAATCTTAGAACTTTTACCCCTGTACAAACAGCTAGGGCAGTCGATTGCGATCGCTACCGATTCCCAGAAAAATGCTGAGAAATTAGATAATCTTCTGTCTGAAATGGGGTATAGGGTTTTTAGGATTGACTCCAAAACCTCCAACAGCAAGGAAGTTAAGGCTTTTATTGAGTCTCCCGATCGTAATAACTACGATGTTTTAATTTATTCCCCAAGTGCTGAATCTGGGGTAAATATTGACCTGCCGGGGTTTGCTCATGTGTTTGGGATGTTTTATGGTCAAGTGGACTCTGAAACTCAGATCCAAATGTTGCGGCGGGTAAGACAAGTCGATCGCATCTCTGTACTATGCGTACCCTACAAGCGGGTTAATCAGAGCCTAGCTACTTCTAGCAACCAATTTCTAGAGGAATTACAAAACCGCCTACACCTAGACGGGACTGAGGGGATTGATGGTTTTGGAGATTGGTTTGAGGCTCAAACAAAAACCCCTAGATTTGAGGCTTGGCGGGGCTTGGCTATTGATCGTGAGTTTGAGCAGCGCAACACTACCCTATGCCTGTTAGAAATGGCAAAAATTCACGGATTCAAGCCTATTCTGGTTAACCTAGAGGATGTTAAGGAGCTAGGGGCTAAACTCACAGAAATCAGCAAGGAGATTGCCCTGAGAGAAGCTGAGGGGATTTATCAGGCTAGGGATTTATCCCTGTCTGAATACCTCAAGCTCAAATCATCTTTTGAGTGTGGCGAGGGCGATCGCTATGCCCTAGAAAAATTCAAGCTCAAAGATTCCCTGCCCGGTGTTGAGTTTTCCGAGTTTTGGAGTGCTGAGGGGATTTATGAAATCCGCAAAAACTGGAACAAAACCAAGGGGCTTACCTTGCTCTGGGATCTGCACAACCCAGAAAAAGCTAAGGCGATCGCCTCTAATCGTTGGCAGAGAAATGTTGCTGAAAATAGATTTATTGGAGATTGCGATCGCACTCCCTTAGCCCGGATCAAATATCTTCAAGCCCTCAAAATTTTGGGGTTAGAGGGGCAGGAATTTTCCGAAGATTCTGAGATTATCCAGAACATTGTCAAAATATCCAGAGACAAGCGGCGGGGTATTCGATCGGTCTTGGGGTTAACTATGGGTGGTTTGGCTCCGATCAAGTGGCTATCTAATATCTTGGCAAAAGTAGGTATCTCCCTAGTCTCTAAGCAGGTTAAAGGGCAGTCCCGGCTCTACAAATTTAAGGAGTTTTCCACTCTAGAAAAAGCATTTTTGAAATGGATTTCAGACAGGCGTGAAACTCAGTACCAGCAAGTAATTGAGGGGTATCAGGGGATTGCTAAAACAGATATAAAAAAACAGCCCCCTGTTACCGAAGAGCAAGGGGCGGGAGCCGAGGCGATCGCACCCTCACCACCACCGGAAACACCACCGGACAAACCTACTAAATTAATTCCCCTCACCCATCCCCAAATAGGGCAAAAAGTAGCCCTCACTAGAGACGGGGTAACGATTCTAGGCGAATTGCTAAGTTATCAAGCTGAGTTTTGCCGGGTTCACTTCCCAGACGGAAACCAGATAGTTAGCCAATTTGAGCTACAGGCGATCGCTTAGGGAGGACAAAAAATGAATACCACCACCATTAAGGCGAAAACCTCTAGCACTGCTGTACCTGAAGTTGACCCAAACTTCCCAAAGAAGGGCGATCGTGTCTCTTTTTTGCAAGTCCCCAGAAGTGGCGCGCCAGTCTGGCATCAGGGCAGAATTGCCTTAAATAACGGCAGGGAGATAGCGATCGATGTCGACACGGGCGGGAGATTTAATTGTCCCCGCAGGTATTGGCAAGAGCGGCTTAAGTTCCACGATCGCCCCGATCCTGATTTTTGCAAGGACTATTACATTTAACAAATCCGCGCGCGGACTTGGAAACAAGATGGATCAAATCTGGATCAATCTGGATCAAAATCTTGTCAGTAAACTCCCCGAAACCCTTGTTTTGCTGAGTGAATCCGGAACTCCGGATTTGGCAGCAACCTGTATCAAACTCTATCAAACTCTATCAAACTCTATCAAACTCTATCAAACTCTATCAAACTCTATCAAACTCTATCAAAATCTTATCGGCAAACTCCCTGAAACCCTTAATCTGATTGAGCTTTATTCTTATCAAAATCTTATCGCTC
>JAAUUE010000413.1 GCA_012031635.1 Coleofasciculaceae cyanobacterium SM2_1_6
GGATTAATGCCAATGGAGCGACGGGCGGGGGAACGGTGCGCTTAGGGGGAGAATATCTGGGTGGTATCGATACAGGGATTGCCCCAGCTTTACGGTTTAACTCTCAAAGAACTTTAGTAGACAGAAATTCCCTGATCCGAGTCAATGCTACTAATACTGGAGCGGGGGGTAGAGTCATAGTCTGGGCGGATGATACTACAGGGTTTTATGGACGGATCACAGGCAGGGGAGCCACAGAGCGGGGTGGTTTTGTCGAAGTATCTGGGAAGGTAAATCTAGATTTTGATGGACGAGTAGAACTACCGGGAGCCAATGGCTTGTTTGGGACTTTGTTGCTTGATCCAACGAATATTACGATTCAAAATCCGCCGGGGAATGGGGATGCCTTGCTACCAGATATTCTTGTTGGAGATGTTCCTCTTGCCATGACCATTTCGGTCGGAGCCTTGGCAGCTATATCCCCAAATACAAATATAAGTCTTGCTGCTAGTAACAATATTACTATTAATCCGGGTGTACCTCTAGTATTGCCAGACTGTACTGTTGGTATTTGTGGCACCATTTCCTTTACGGCAGGGGGAGTATTTAATGGTGCGGGACCAGTTATTCAAGCCCGGGGCAGAGATTTAAGCATCACAGCCACAAATATTACAACCAGTGTAGTTCAGACAAATATTACTTTACCCGGTAGAAACGGAGGTAGCGTAACTTTTAATGCCACCAGTGGAAACATTAATTCGTCTGTAATCACCTCCGGCAGTGACTCAGGAATTGGCGGGGCAATTAATTTAACGGCTACGGGTAATATCAATAACACAACTGTTTTAGGTAGCGGCAGTAGTTCAGGGACTAGTGGAGCCATGACTTTCAATGCTGGAGGTAGTATTACTCTTACAAATGCCGATACTATCAATACCAACGGAAATAGTGGGGCGATCAGTTTAACTGCGGGTAACGATATTGATGCCGGGACCTTGGTCTCCATTACTGACAACGGGAATGGTGGAGCAATTAATCTAACTGCTGGTAACAACATCAACATTGCCACGGTTATAGATACCCACAGTAACGTAACAGGAAATGGTGGAGCGATTAATCTAAATGCTGCCAATAACATTATTGTCATTGGTGCAGGTTTATTTTCCTTCGGCACTTCAGGGAATGGGGGAGCGATTAATCTAACTGCTCAAGGAAATATCATAGCTCCGGATGTCAATACTCGATCGACTGGGGCGAATGGCGGTGCAGTCACCTTCAATGCGCCTCAAGGAAGTATTACAACTGGAACTATTACTAGTCTCTCAAGCACAGGTCCCGGCAATGGTGGAGCCGTTAATCTTACTTCTCAAGGAAACATTTCCACTAGTGATATCAGTAGCTATAGTAATGGTGGCAATGGTGGAGCCGTTAATCTCACTTCTCAAGGAAATATTTCCAGTGCTAGTATTTTTTCCTATGGAACTGGTGGGGGTAACACCAGTGGAAATATTAATGTTAATGCGGCAAACTTTGTTCGAGTACCCAATTCTGCTATTTGTAACGGTCTTGCGAGTAGTCTCTGTAGTGCTGGTCTAGGTGGGGCCGGTAATGGAGCTATCACTATTCGTCATGGGGGCGGGATTACTACACCTTTTACGATCAGCAACGCATCTATCAATGGCACAGCAGCGGCAATTAATGCGGGAGTTGGGGCAAGTACAATCCCGATTACAACAATAGTTCCTGCACCTCCAGCCATCAATAATTATGGGACAAACATTAGCATTATCACTGATGCTCCTGAACCACCCCCCGAAGTACCTCTGGATTTGCTCTTGCTGTTAATTAACCCCCGACCACCAGTAACTCCAGATACAGTAGTTGTGGGGACTCCGCCAGAGCCAGAACCGATCGCAGAAACCCCAATCCCGATCCCATCTCCTAGTCCAATTCCCTCGCCAGTTCCTACCCCATCTCCCCTCCCAACACCAACACCTATTCCTATTCCTATTCCTATTCTAGTTCCCAGCCCAACTCCCACCCCCAACCTCTCCCCACCCCCTTGATTTTCGGGTTAATACAAATCCTCAACTCCCTCAACTCCGCCTCGAACTTCCTTTAGGGAATCTTGCCTTGATTACGAATCCGACTATTCCTGAACTATCACTAAGGCTGAGGAACTTAGAAGAATCCTTTCAATCGGAATTTCAGCAATATCTGGGTGTCACTTCTCAGGGAAGTCCTCCCCAGAATTTACAGGCAACCCAAGTCATCCTTAAGGAAATTACTGAGACAACCAGTGTTAGACCCGGAATGGTGTATGTGTTTTTTGCACCACCGGGAGGGGATGAAAACTTTAGCTCGATCGACCTCACCAGCCAGACTAATCGGGTAGCGAGGGATACAGATATCCTTGAGACGGTGGTGATCACTGGCACAGGGGAGCCAGTGCGAGTCCGCCTACCCGGAACTACCCGCCGTCAAGTGGTACAAGTAGCTAATAATTTTCGCTCTGAGGTGACTAACTTCCGTAGTTCCCGTGGGTTTCTCAATCCAGCCCAACAAATGTATAAGTGGCTGTTAGAACCTCTGGAGGCAGAATTGCAAAAGCAGGGAATTGATAACCTTGTATTTTTGATGGATGCGGGGTTGCGATCGATCCCCCTCGCCGCCATGCACGATGGCAAAGGATTTATCGTAGAGCGCTATAGTGTCGGCTTGATGCCTTCTCTCAATCTCACTCCCCTTGACCATGTACCTCTAGAAGGTGCTCAGGTGCTTGCCATGGGAGCAACTACTTTTGGGAATTCAGGCTTAAATCCTTTGCCAGCAGTACCTCTGGAGTTGAATAATATCAGTCAACTCTGGGAAGGTGTAGAATTTCTCAACGAAACCTTTACGCTGAATAACTTAATCCAGCAGAGACAAAATCGCCCCTTTCGGATAATTCATCTGGCAACTCATGGGGTTTTCAATCCGGGCGATCGCTCCAATTCCTACATTCAACTCTGGGACGGGCGCTTGAGATTGGATCAACTAGACCAGCTTAACTGGGGCAATCCCCCTGTGGATTTGTTAGTCCTGAGCGCCTGTCAGACTGCCCTGGGCGACAAGGAGGCAGAGTTAGGGTTTGCCGGATTAGCAATTAATGCGGGGGTGAGGTCTGCGTTGGCGAGTCTCTGGGAAGTGAATGATGCTGCAACCTTGGGCTTGATGACCAAATTTTATCAACAGTTGCAGGTGACAACAACCAAGGCAGAAGCCCTACGACTTGCCCAGTTAGCCATGATTCGGGGTGAAGTGCGTCTAGAGGATGGAAATCTGGTGACTGCTGACGGCTTGTTGCCCTTAAATGAGGAGCTTAGGAGTTTGAGCAACCTCAATCTTACCCATCCCTACTACTGGAGTGCATTTACTATGGTCGGCAATCCTTGGTAAGGCAAGTAATAATTTTAGGTTAAAGTTTTTAGATAATTTAAGTATTTTCTGGTAACTTTTGATAAATTTGCTGAGTTAATTGTCCCTGCTTTTTTCTGCCCCAGAGTAGTTGCCAAGCTCTAGGGAAAAATATGGCAGGAAATAGTAAAGAGAGGGCAGTGGAAAATTGTTTTGTTTGAGGGCAACTAAGCCCCAATGTAGATGGAGATAGGTTTGAATGGTGTCTAAGCTGGGGAGATGAGCCTTGTGT
>JAAUUE010000414.1 GCA_012031635.1 Coleofasciculaceae cyanobacterium SM2_1_6
ACGGCGTTTAAGGTCTGTGGGGGACAACCGATCGTCTTCGATCGAGTCCAAGGAGGCCTATATCTGGGACGTGGATGATAACCAGTATATTGACTATGTCGGCACTTGGGGCCAGCGATCTGTGGTCATGCCCATCCAGAAGTGATCGAAGCCCTCCATCAAGCCCTCGCCAAGGGAACCAGTTTTGGCGCGCCCTGTGCCTTAGAAAATGTCTTAGCCGAAATGGTCATTGATGCCGTCCCCAGTATTGAAATGGTGCGGTTTGTCAACTCAGGAACCGAGGCTTGTATGGCAGTGCAGCGCTTGATGCGGGCTTTTACCGGGCGAGATAAACTCCTGAAATTTGAAGGCTGTTACCATGGTCATGCCGACATGTTCCTCGTCAAGGCGGGTTCTGGAGTTGCTACCCTTGGTCTGCCCGATTCCCCCGGTGTCCCCAAATCCGTTACCGTAGACACCCTTACCGCTCCCTTCAATGACCTCGAAGCCGTAAAAGAACTCTTTGCTCAATATCCAGACCAGATAGCCGGGGTAATTCTGGAGCCTGTGGTCGGCAATGCCGGATTTATTCCCCCGGCGGCGGGTTTCCTCGAAGGGCTGCGCCTCTTGACCCAAGAACATGGAGCCTTGTTAGTTTTTGATGAAGTGATGACCGGGTTCCGCATTGCCTACGGGGGAGCGCAGGAAAAATTTGGGGTGACTCCCGACCTGACTACCCTAGGGAAAATTATCGGCGGCGGTTTACCTGTGGGAGCCTACGGGGGCAGGAAAGATATTATGACAATGGTGGCACCCTCTGGCCCCATGTATCAAGCCGGAACCCTCTCTGGGAACCCCTTAGCCATGACAGCGGGGATCAAAACCCTCGAACTATTGCAAAAGGCGGGAACCTACGAATATCTCGACAAAATTACTAAAAAATTAGCCGATGGCTGGCTACAAGTGGCTCAAGAAACTGGTCATACGGTGACGACGGGACAAATTAGTGGCATGTTTGGTATGTTTTTTACCGGGGATGCTGTTCATAACTACGAAGATGCGAAAAAGTCGGACACAGCTAAATTTGGACGTTTCCACCGGGGTATGTTAGAGCAGGGGATTTATCTCGCTCCTTCCCAGTTTGAAGCGGGTTTTAGCTCGATCGCTCACACTGAAGAAGATATCGATCGCACGATCGCCGCCGCCAGAACCGTCCTATCCAGTCTATAGTTATATATCAATAAGGTCACAAATAAGTAGGGGCGCAAGGCTTTGCGTCCTCCGCAGTTAAAAGTTAAAAGGTTAAAAGGTTAAAAGTCAAAAGTAGGGTGGGTATCGCCCACCTTATATAGTTCTTATAGTTTTTAATACTATCCCTTACACAAATCCCTAAATAATTCTCCCCTAATCACCTTAATTTATGAAAGTTTGTATCACCCTCGGAACAAGACCAGAGGCTATTAAACTTGCTCCAGTGATCCAGCAGTTCCAGCGATCGCCCCACTTCCAAACCCAAGTTATCCTCACGGGGCAGCATCGAGAAATGGTAACGCAGGTCATGGAACTTTTTCATCTCCAAGCCGACCAAAATTTGGAAATCATGAAAGTTAACCAGACCCTGACGGATATCACCTGCAACTGCTTACAGGGCTTAGGGGAACTGTGGCAAGGATCAAAGCCAGATTTGGTGATTGTCCAAGGGGATACGACCACCGCCTTTGCTGCTGCCCTTGCTGCCTTTTATCAAAAAATTCCCATCGGTCACGTAGAAGCTGGACTCCGCACCGACGATCTGTTTAATCCCTACCCCGAAGAAGCCAACCGTCGCCTCATCTCCCAACTGGCTCAACTCCACTTTGCCCCCACTACCCTCGCCGTGGAGAACCTACAAAAATCCAACGTCGTCGGGGCGATCCACCATACTGGCAACACCGTTATTGATGCCCTACTCACCGTAGCCGCCCAAAATCCCCCCTGTTCGATCCCCGGTCTAGAGTGGGAAAAATATCGAGTGCTGTTAGCCACCGTCCATCGCCGGGAAAATTGGGGCGATCCTCTGCTCGATATTGCCCAAGGATTTTTAGCTATTCTCGAAAAATTTCCTGATACTGCCCTGCTGCTGCCTCTGCACCGCAATCCTACTGTCAGGGAACCTTTACAAAAGCTCCTCGGAGACCATCCCCGGATTTTCTTAACTGAACCCTTGGACTATGCCCAACTGGTGGGGGCGATCGCTCGATCCTATCTCTTGCTCACCGACTCTGGAGGCCTACAGGAAGAAGCTCCTAGCCTAGGTAAACCAGTGCTTGTCCTCCGGGAAACTACGGAACGCCCCGAAGCAGCGATCGCTGGCACAGCCCAACTTGTGGGGACTAATTCAGAAAGAATATTTAAAACAGCCAGCAACTTGTTGCAAGATGAAGCATCTTATATTAGTATGGCTAATGCTATCAATCCTTTTGGAGATGGCAAAGCAGCAGCAAAGATTTTACAAATTGTGGAAAGTTATTTAGGATTAAATGCTTGATCGAAGGGCTCTTTTCAATAAAGATTAAGAAGAGTTATTTTGGCACTTAGCTCAAAGTCATTAAAAATTTTCCGTTTAGGTTTTTCAATCTATAGCAAAATGTGGCAAATGTCTGATTCATTTCCCTTACAAGTTTCTGACAAATTAATTATGGCATTCTGGCGCTGACAAGGTGACAGGAGCTAGTGAAAGTGGTTAAGAAATTGATCAAAGGCAGAAAGTTTTGGCTATTCCAATCTAGTTATAAGTTGGACATTACTGTCCAACTATTATTCTTACCTGACAATTTTTATAATTAGTCAGTATTTTTTATTCAATTCCCTAGGAGGTCTGCTCATGTCTGTTCGTTTATACGTTGGTAATTTACCCAAAGAAGAAGTAAACCGTGATGAATTGCACGCTGTGTTTGCCGAAGTTGGCGATACTGTCACCACCAAGGTCATCAAAGACCGGAAGACTGGCAAATGCCGGGGTTTTGCCTTTGTCACCGTCCCCACTGATGAACTGGCAGACCAAATTATTGAAAAATTCAATGGTCAGGCTTTTCAGGAAATCACCTTAAAGATTGAAAAAGCTCTCCCCAGGACTAAGGGCGGTGCAGAAGAGGAAGAGGGTAATGGTGAAGAGCGGGAAGTCTCTAAGGTAGAGAAGCCGACGATCGCCAGCGAGAGAAATATTCCTGCCCCCAACAAAAATAACCGGCGGAATACCAGTGGCGGTAGTGGCGGTAGCGGTGGCGGCAAAAAAACGAAGCGGGCTGCGGCTGTTACTAGTTCTAGTAGTGATTCTGACACTATCCAACCAGATCCTCGTTGGGCTGATCAGCTAGCTATCCTCAAGCAAAGACTAGAAGCTCAAACTACCAATCCTTAGTATTTGTTTTCTTGAATATACTTCTTTGGTACTACTACTGAAGTAGTAAATAATAGGTAATCAATGCTAATTTTTTAGAGTTAGTCTTTGAGGACTAGGCTTTTAAGACTCTCCTTTTAAAAACTGATTTTCTAGAACTAAATCTGTAAAAACTAATTTAATATTGGGCTTGAGTGTGTTATTTCAATTAGCGCACTCTATTTTTGCGCATAGATAAATTCATTAGACCCCTTGCGTGAATAAGGAAAAAGCCCCTCATCCCCCAGCCCCTTCTCCCTACGG
>JAAUUE010000037.1 GCA_012031635.1 Coleofasciculaceae cyanobacterium SM2_1_6
AGCGAGTACGCTCCCCAAGGGCTAAAAGCCCAGATATCAGGATGATTACGATCGTTATGATGATGATTATGATCAAGACTATGATCAAGATTATGATCATAGTCTTGATCAAGATTATGATCAAGATTATGATAATCCCTCTAATAATGCCTACGATCGACAATATGCACCTAGAAATAATGATCTAGATTTAGATAGTAATTATGATGATTACGATAATTATAATGATCGAGAATCACCTGAAAATAGGGATAGTTATGAGAGCGATCGCTCCTTAAGTAGAAGACAATTACCCACACCAAAAAAGTCAGTCAGAGAAACTAGAAAATCTACTCCTAGCAGAAATCGCCGCCCTCCTAATCGCTCTTCTAACCGTCGTCCCCGCCCTTAGTTCTAATTATATTGCCTCTAATTATATTGCCTCTAATTATATTGTTCTTAATTATGAATTATAATATTTTCAAGGCAGGAAACCCCGAAATTATCTACTAATCTTTGTTGGCCGATCTTAATACTTTCATGGTTAAGATCAATGCCAATCCAAGCTCGATCGAGCCTCTGGGCTGCCACCAAAGTCGTTCCGCAACCACAATAGGCATCTAAAACTACCTGCCCCGGATCGCTACTCGCCTGAAGTAAATAACTTAATAAAGCCTCTGGTTTTTGGGTGGGGAAACCCAATCTCTCTTTGCTATCTGAGCCGATCGCCGGAATTTCTAACACATCTCTGCCATAGACAAGGGAATATTGTCTGCCCGTTTCTGGCTCTAGTTGAAAATTACTTTTCTTGAATCCATACCTGTGCATCATGTAAGACTTTTCCTTGGGGGCATGGAAAACCCATTGTTGACTTTTCGTATAAAAAAAGATCACATCATGCTTTCTAGCAAAGCGTTTTCGAGAAGCTCCTCCTGTGCGATAACTCCAGATAATTTCATTTTGAAACTCTCCACCTTGGGGACAAAAAATTGTATCTAGCACCAGTTTTAGATAATGACTAGCCATGGGATCACAGTGGAGATAGAAACTCCCTGTTGGCTTTAAGACCCGATGAATTTCTTGAATTACTAGAGTTAAATGCACCAAATAAGCTAATAAACTGCCAGAGCCAATAATTGCTGGCAAGGCTTGAAAGAGAGCGATCGTGGTCGGGGAAAAATCCTGAGCTTGAATTTCTTGCAATTTTTGTGCAGCTAAATGATCCCAATGCCACATATCAATGAAAGTGGGGGAGCTATTCCTTCCAGTATAGTAATTGCGCTGAGAATTAAAAGGAGGGTCAATATAGCAAAAATCTACTGTCGCTGAACCCACAAAATCCCGGAGAATTTGGAGGTTGTCACCACAGTAGAGATAGTTACTCACTCAAGTTTTTATTTTTAATTTAGAAGCTAATTGGAAACATCGGGAGAAACAGGGGCGGCAGTATCTGGTTCCCCCGGATTGGGAGAGTCAGCCTTTGGTTCGGAGCCAGCTTCAGGGTTGACCAATTTGAGGATTTGATCCTTGTATTGAGCCGGAGCGAGGTTAGAGGCTTGGTCAAAGAGGGGTTTTGCTTGGGCGTTTCTGCCCTGTTCCTGTAAGATCACTGCCTTGGCTAGGATGGGACGGAAATCTTTATTATCACTGGTGGCAAGATCATCGTAGAGGGCGATCGCTCGATCGTACTGTTTTTGGTTAGCATAAACCTGTCCAAGGAGGAGTTTTACCGCCCGGATATCCACCGTATTTGCCTTGGCTTGGTTGGTAGCTTCTGCGGCTTTGAGGGTGTCTTGGAGCAGACCCACGGCAGCGAGGGGGCGCTGTTGCTGGAGGTATAAGCCAGCTAGACCTTGGAGGGCGTTCATATTGCCGGGCTTAGTCACCAAAATTTGCCGATAGGTTTGAATAGCCGCATCATTTTCCCCCAGTTGCTGCCTTGCCTGAGCGAGGAGGATCGCATAATCTGGCTCTTCGGTTTTAATTTGGGATAATTTTTCGAGGGGTTCGATCGCTCCCTTGATATCTCCCTGTTGGAGACGAATTTCTAGTAAGCCCCGCAACGCTGCGGAATTATCTGGTTCTCTTTGTAAAACCAACTCATAGCCCTGAGCCTGAGCCGCCAGTTCGGGGGTTTGGGGGGTGAGAGGGCTAGGGGAAGCCGGAGTCCCTGCACTATTAAAGCGGGGGAGAATATTTTCTAGAAGCGGAAAGAACGAAAAGCCCAGAAAGCCGACGATCGTTACTACCAGAAAGATATTAATTAACCAACGACTACGTTTTTGTGCCACAAAACCACCTCAAATTATACAAATACATTACAAAAAATATCTTAGATAATCCTGAACAACATTTTCAAGACTGTTTAGAGTCAATATTAGAACAAATTCACCCCCAGATTTAGGGACAAGTTATGTATGAGTTGTCTATGAGTTGTCTATGAGTCGTCTATTAGTCATGGGGAAATCTTATCCAATCTCCTTAGAGTTGGTAGCCAACCCCCAAAATGTCGGAAAGCTGGATGAAATTCTTTCTTAGAGTTCATTTGGAGTTCATCTGGAGTTTCTCTGGAATCCATCTAGAATCTATTTTAGAGTCTATCGATCGCCAGCTTAACTCACAAATTGGGAGTTGATCCCCCCACTGTGTATAAAATAATCCTAGATTAATGATAAAGAATGCCCTTAAAATGGGGAGGTGTCACTATTGACACAACCTAGTCACAACCTAGCCATAATCTAGTGATGATCTATCCATGCTCTAGATCTAGCCAACCTATCAACTGAACATCACCCTGATAAAAACGAGAGACAAATAAAAATAATAATAAAAATAAATTATTAGGAAACGTCCTTTTCTTGATGAAACCTTGAGAAAATTGATAGTCTAGAGTTCATCTAGCAGATTCGCCTGTTCAGTCTATCCAGTCTATTTCACCAATTCAGTCTATTTATTCGTTTATTTAAGTTGGAATTTGGATGGGAATTTTTCCTTAAACCTCCAGCATTACCTGTGAACCCGCCAGTAAAGACATGCCAGAACCCATAATCCCCTCTAGTCAGCCTGCAACTCCTAATCCAGATCAGCCAAAAACTCCGGCTCCAGAAGTCTCGACCCCAGAAATACTTCCCCAAGGGTCTGAAACATCTGTGGGATCTGAAGCTGTGGTTAAAACTGAAATACCTGAAGTATCTGAAGTGCAGGAAGCCTCTGGAGATGAGATATCTAGTGTCGATCGACAACAACCGATCCCGCCGCCTAGTGAACCAAAACAATACCGAGCGATCGGGCTAGTCCGGGGGCAGTACATGCCATCCCAAGAGCAGTTGACCAGAGGTACTCTCCTAGCGGCTGATGGGACTTTGATTGATGCTGTCCTATTGGGGCGAGTGATGAGCCTTGTGAAAAATCATCTAGACATTAATCAACAACATCTGTGGGTGGTCTATCCCCGCACCCGTCAAGAAGACGGAAATCTCCATGTGCAAATTCTGGGAGTCTGGGAGCCAGAAAACCTCAGTAAATCTCCTGTGAAAGAAAATGCTACTCACGCTACGGAAGCGGCGATCGCAGATGTTGCCGAAAATACTGCCAAAAGCAAAACCGCAAGTCAAACGGAAATTACCCCAACTACAACCGAAAGTACAACCGAAAGTACAACCGAAAGTACAACCGAAAGTACAACGGTCAACGATGGCTACTTTTCCATTCGGGGTGAAGTTATCTATCACTCCAAGGATGACGGTCAGGTAGTGGCAAAAATTCGTCAATCTCCTCGCAAACCGGATGAAAGACCCAAATTTTTCAAACTCAAACTCCATGGTGGTTTACCAGAGCGAGGCACAAATCATTTCTGGGATCTGCACGTCCAACTCCAAGGCAACAACTTGGTAATCCAACAGGCCAATAATATTGGAGCCATGCCTGTGAAGAAGAAATTTGGGAAAAAACCACCCATGCGGGGCGGCGGCAATCGGAAATTTTCTGGCTCCCCCACACCTCGTCCAGTGATTAAGGGAGAGGTTCAACGCCCAGAGCAAGCACGGACTACTCCCATTGCCCCTCCCAAGCGTCGGGAATCGCCCATCAAGCCCAAACCCCCAGAGTCCTCATCTCAGGACTAGGTGATTAATTGGGTGATTAATTAGATGATTAATTGGGTGATTAATTAGATGATTAAAATAATCCCTGATCTACACTAGTTTTGGAGGACAGAGGGCGTAAAGAGGGCGTAAAGAGGGCGTAAAGGGCAAAGGGCGTAAAGCCTTACGCCCCTACAGATTGAAATTTATTGCTAAATCTATTGCACAACTTTAACTAACTCAGATCACTAGTTAATACCTTGATACTAAAGACTACTTATCCGATATGAAAAAATTTAAGCTATCTATCGTTCTTGGTTTGCTAGTAGTGGGTGGGGGATCGATCGCCCCAGCGATTTCAGGGAGGCTGGAGTTACCCAAGATAGTCAGGGAAAATTTGCTAAAACCAGTGAATGCTCAGATTAATCATCAAGTTGATTCCAAAATTAATTCTCAAGTTAATCCTCAAGTTAATCCTCAAGCTGATCTCTTAGTTAATTCCCTAATCAACTCTGCAAGTAATCCTGAATTTAATCCTCAAATTATTGCTCAAGCCCCTCTGAATAGTCCTAATTCTCTAAGCTGGCTACAACGGGAAGATATTCCCCCGGAGTTTCGGGAGTTGCCGAGTAATGTGGCTCGATCGATTGGCGATCGCTTCCGAGTCGTGACTCGCTTCTTTGGGCAAGAAACTTTTCAACTCGATCGCTACTCAGCTTTTATCAATCCCGCCGATCTACAGGTCATTCTTGCTTTTTCCGGCAATCTACCAACCCAAGCCGATCAGCTAGATTTTGATTCAACCATGCGTCGTCTCCAGCAACCAGCTTTTCAGCAACAATTTCTAGGGATTCTCCGCCAGAGTGCCTTAGAATTACCCCAAGTGTCAATTCTCAATTACCAACCCCTCCCCAATCTCAATCAATTGGCAAATTCTTCCACGGGAATAAGGATGACGGTACAGGCGGGCGATCGAGTCTGGTTGATGGATATAGTTCCTTTCCGGCGCAGCACGGTGGGAGCCTTGGCGGTAGTAATTTATCCCCGGGAGGTAACTAATCCCTTCTCGGTGGGAACCATTGCTCAACGCCTTGATGGTCGCATTATTCCCAGCACTCTCTTCTAGGCAGTAGATTTAACTTTATAGTTGGGATTTACGAGCAATTCTCATTGTGGCAGCTAGATTTTAACCACTTTTCAGACATCCTCTTAATAGTCTTTTACAATAAATCAAGTAGATTAATAATTAACAGGATTTACCTCACCTAACCAATGTCCAATCAAGAAAACCTGAATCGGCGACAATTTCTCTGGAGTGCTGGCAGCAAGACTCTGGGAATCGCTGGTGTTGCGGGAGCTTTAACATATTATTTAATTAATTCAGGAAACAATTCAGGAACATCAGAACCTATGGCAGTTACAAAAGACGAGAACTTTGAAATTACCAAAACTGAAGCGGAGTGGAAAACCGTCCTTTCTCCAGAGCAGTTTTATGTCCTCCGTAAACACGGGACAGAGCGGGCGAGAACCAGTCCCCTAGATAAAACCTATGAGCCGGGAACCTATATCTGTGCCGGGTGCGAGTTACCCCTGTTTACCTCAGAAACTAAGTTTGATAGCGGGACGGGCTGGCCAAGTTTTTACAAGCCGATCGAGGGGGCTGTGGCGACTACGGTCGATCGATCCCTATTTATGACCCGCACAGAAGTCCATTGCCATCGTTGTGGTGGGCATTTGGGACACGTATTTGAAGATGGTCCGGCTCCCACAGGGCTACGCTACTGCATGAATGGGGTTGCCATGAAGTTTATCCCAGCCTAAAGATAGCCCAACTCTGTCATTTTGGTAATAATCTTCGCTACGGATTCATCGATCGTTTCTTGATCAGTCCGGCATTCCACCGTGGGGTTGAGGGGAGAATCGTAGGGATCGCTGACTCCAGTGAACTGCTTGATCTCTCCACTCCTTGCTTTTTTGTAGAGTCCCTTCACATCTCTTTGTTCACAAACTTCGAGGGGGGCATTGACATAAACCTCGATAAAATCCCCAATGCGATCGCTTACCTCTCGGCGCAGATCTCGGTAAGGAGAAATAACAGACACAATCACAATCACCCCATTCCGGGTCAATAGATGGGCGACAAAGCCAATGCGCCGGATATTTTCATCCCGGTCTTCCTTCGAGAAACCCAAACCTTTGGTAAGATTTTGGCGGACAATATCCCCATCAAGGAGTTCTAAATGTTGTCTGCCCTTTGCCTTGATCACTTCTGCCAGAGCGAGGGCGATCGTACTCTTGCCCGCTCCACTCAAACCCGTCAACCACACCGTTACGCCTCTAGTTTCTTGTGTCATCTTCACCTAATTTTCTTCACCTAATTTTCTGCATCTATCTTCCGATTAACCTACGTCGTACCTGCCACAAAGGTTTTTTAATCTTGGGCGGCATCTGTTGGCGTAGGAACCTGTGCATTGCTTTAATAGCATAACCCCGTTCATGCCTGCGAATGCAACTCTCTAGGGATTTTACCCACGGCTGGTCTATCCCCCTTGCCTTTGCCTGATTAAGAATTGGCACAAAATCCACTTCTAGCTGGGCTTGGGGAACTTGGAGAATATTAATCTGTTGGGGAGTCACATCCACAGGGAAACAACTAGGCAACCCCGCCCCCACTGCCCGAAAACTAAGAATACTACGGATACATTTTTCACACTGGCAGCAATTTTTGTCTAACTCTGCCCCTTGCCAACATACCCGCAAATGCTCTCGGACTTCTGGCCAGTCGCTAATGGCTTGAATTTTTTCCAGACGAGTAGAACCCGCCCCGTCGTGAATCACTGAAAAGCTAGAACTAGAGAGGTAGCGATCGGTCAAGGGGTTAGAACCTTGGGGAAATACTAAAGATTTGTAGGAAGGACCACTGGCCACTAAACCGAGGGGATAGATATTTTCTAGAAACATTAAACAGGAAACGATCGCTGCCCCGTGGACATCTTCCCAGTCTTGATCCAACTCCCGAAAATTAGTTGCGATGGGGATTAATTCCACGCCGACACTATCCAGAATTATTTGCGATCTAACTAGGGCTTTGGCAAAAATTTCTGGTTGATTTAAGGGAATATCAAAACCATGAACCATGACCCCGGCTTGTAAATTTTGTTGTTGTCTGCCGCTATTAAATTTCGTATGCCGACCAAGGGTAAAACAGCTATCTACGCCCCCAGAAAAAGCCATAATTGCTGATTTAGATGCCTCTTGATTTTCTTGGGTTTCTTGATTTTCTGGAGTTTTTAGAAGACTTTCTGGAGATTTTTCTAAAGAGTTTACTAGAGGATTGGTTGGAGATTTTTCTAAAGATGAGATTATTTTGGGAGTAATTTCTCGATCGACTGTAATCTCAATTACTTGATACCGGGGTTGCCAAGCAGACCAAGCAATTTGAAACTCAATTAAATTTTGTAATAAGGTGCGATCGACTTCCCCATGAACTATCAATTCTGCGGGATAATCCATTGCCAAAAATAAAGCTGCCAATACAAAAGAATTACAATGGCTAGGAATTTTATTTTGATATTTAATTGGTAACTGATACCAAAGAGGTAATCTTTTTCCGTTAGGTAACTCAATAGTAATACCCGTAGTCAAAGTATCTTGGTTATATTTAACAGGTTCTTGCCAGAGATGAATTTTATTCATGATATTTCTTGTACATATTTTTATACATATTTTCTCAGACTATTTTTTACACCCAATTACTTATAAAAACTAACTACAAATTACTATTTGCCCAAAGCATAAAAGCAATTAATATTTTTGCGCCAGAAGATTCAATCCCTGCATCTCGATTAAATTTTAGTTGAGTTCCCATGGGCGGAAGTAGTTCATTAAATATCTCTGGATCGAAAAAATCTGCCATGCTCGATCGACCCTTTTCTGCCTCCCGGCGAATGGCTTGCCAACCAGAATTACTAGTATTGAGAATATGGTAATAGTAGCGGCGATCGTACCCAATACTTTGTTGGAATTTGTACCATGCTTTTTGGAGTTCATAGAATTTTGTTCTCACTCTTCTGGGTTTAGCAAGTAATAAAGGTTGAATATTAAAATCATTGCGATCGAGGGGCAGTTTGGCAAGTTCAGGAAAGCGAGTCATCACTAATTGTTGCTGGACTAGGCGGTAGTTATAGCGGAATTTGCCCCGCATCGGTAATAAAGTTGTAGTTGTTAATAGCTCCTGATCTAAAATCGGAATTATAGGAGTCGCCCCAAAATTGAAAATCCACGCTCTAGACCCAACGTGAAACCGTTCCCGATGATAAAACTCAAAGGATAAATATCTGGTATATTCTGAATCAGAGTAACTTTGATAAACTTGCGAAATCTCTGCCATTACTTCCGCAACTAAATCTCCAAATACTTCTTGTTTAAGTAATTTATGTAGCACTGCTGGGGAAAATCCCCACGGGTTAACTCGGCGTTGAAACAATAAATCAAAACTATATTCCTCTCCCGGCTGGGTTACAGGTAAAGGTCCACAGGAGGCTACTTCTAAACATAAACCAGTTAAAAAATTAGGGGCTAATTTCTGCAATGGTTCGACAATTCCCCAGCCAAAAGCGATCGCACTCCCGCCATTAATTAAATGTTCCCAACGATTGTATAACTGAGCATAATTAAGAAATTCCGATAATTTTGTGGGGGCAGTTTCATGGTCTAAGCCTAAATATTTAGCTACTGATAGGGCGCAATGCATTTCAATATCTTGCCGATCGCCCAAGGTTAAAGTTTTGGGCTTGAGACCCCGGCGATCCATAAAACCAGCTAAAACTCTGGAATCTAAACCCCCAGAAAGCATGAGGTTATATGTCTGATGAGATTGAAGATGACGATCGAGAGTTTTGGTTAATAGCTGATCAAGAATATCTAGGTGATCCTTTAAGGAAATATCTTGATAGGGGTTATCTTCACCGACAGTAGGTAGCTGATACTGATAGATTTCTTGGGGATAATTTCCCGATCGCCATTGCAGGCAGTGACCCGATTTGAGGCGGCGAACCTTTTGCCAGAGAGTATGACCATTAAAGGAACCATTGGTTAATAAAATTCCCACTAAGCCTTTGGGATTAAAGTCTAATTGACAGCAAGGATGATGGCGAAAAAGTTCGGGACTAGAAGCAACAAGAGCCATATCTTGATCAAGGTAATAGTAAACTGGAAAAAGTCCTAATAAGTCTGTGCTAACTGTTAGTCCTAACAGGGGATTATTCTTTGCCGGATTAGTAGAATCTAGCTGATCATCAGCATAACTATCTGTTGTTGAGACATAGGTTAGGGCAACATGAAATCCGTCAAAAATAGTCGGGGATTGAGAATTTCTTGGTGATTTTTCTTGAAGATTTTTTTGCCAGTAATTATCTAAATTTTCGGCAGTAATTCTTGTGGTTTCTCCGGGAGCGATCGCATCTCCCCACACGATCGCCACTGACCCAGCCACCGCTCGGCAACTAATGGGACTTTGCCCGTGGGCTGCCCACACCGCATGAAAATCCCCATGACTACAGGAATCTGTCACTAATCCAGACACCGGAGGCATCAACGGCGTAATTGTCCTAATAAATTTTTCTCGGCGCTCAGTAACTCGATCGATGAGGACAAAAAAGTTCGTCATGGTCAGCCAATCTCTAGTTATTATGGATAAATTATAGATAAATGATTAACAATTACTCCCTAATGTATCGCTAGTTATTTACTGCTAATTTAGTAAATATTCTCAAATATTCTTCAGCTAATCTCTCAAGTAAATATTCTCAGCTTTGCACCTCGATCGAGAAAAAACCTAAAAAAAATTGTGAATCTCTCCTCAAACTCTCATTAAAACCATGACAAATTCTGAATCTGCACCTGCTTATGTTTTTGCCTCAGTGCTGAGCCTGACGATCGTCATTTATGTATTGCGGGGTTTGGGAGTGATGGGATTCATCCCGGGCGGGACTTTGTGGGTACTGATCCTGTTGACCATTGGCAGTGGTATTTTTTATGGTGTCCAGAAAACCCGGCGCTAGGCTAAAATTAGCACTATAGATAGATTCATGGATATAAATTATGTCATTTTTTGAACAGGTTCTCGGCGCAATTAATAACCCCTCCCTGCCAGCTAATTCTGGTCAACTCGCCACTATTTTCAGCGCTGCCCAATCCCTGAGCAATCAACAAGGGCTTGATCCCGCCGCCACCCAAGCTATTTTTTCCATCATTGGCAACTACACCCAAACCGCCCTCCAACAACAAAATCAAACTAGTCCTGCCCAAGCCCAAGCGATCGTCAATCAATTCAGTGGCACCAGCCCCAATCGGCAAGCGGTAGAAGCTCTTTTTTCTCCAGAACTCCAAACCAAAGTTGCCCAAGAAATTTCCCAGAGAACGAGAATTAGTCAACAGCAGGTTCAAAGCGTTTTACCTCTGGTCGTGCCTCTAGTCCTGAATATGCTAAAAATGGGCGAAAACCCCAGTGAGCAGAATAATTCTGTCCTCAATAGTTTTTAGATGCGGATGGGGATGGCAAAGTAGACTTAGGCGATGCCATGAACTTAGCAGGAAGATTCTTGAGTAACTCCTAGCTCCAATCGTCCTGATCCCCCGCCCCTCGCCGCCGATAGATTTGTCCCTTTTGGTGAATTTCCCTAGTTTTGGCAAATAGCTCCGCTTCGCTGATCTGCCATCTTACTAAAATTTCATCGAGTTGACGCTGGATATCCCTAGCACCGGGAAAACCTTGATAGCGAATCCGCAATCTAGCTAATTCGGCAAAGTGTAAATCCGTGGGTTCTCCCTTGAGAATTTGGTCGAGGGTGAGCGATCGCGGCTTTCTTGGGGGTGTTGTTGGTCTTGGAGTTGTTGATCTGCTGCCATAGTTGTTCGAGATTGTTCAGGATTTGTTCAGGATTTGTTCTGGATTTGTTCTGGATTTGTTCTGGACTGCTATATTGATTGAAGTTTTCTTAGAATTCCCAGAGCGTTAGGTAATGGATGGTCGAGAATTTTACTCTAGCCTGATTCGGCTACATATTTTGCACCATGCAATCCGGGAGCCAATTTTTGGGCTGGGGATTATTGAAGAACTGGCTCGCCATGGTTACAAACTTAGTACCGGAACCCTTTACCCCATGCTCCACGACCTCGAACGCAAGGGCTATTTATCTTCAATGGAAGAGCGATCGGGCAGACAGAGCCGCCGTCTGTACCGAGCTACAGAGTTAGGGAAAGCGACCCTAGAAGATGCTAAGCAAAAAGTCCAAGAACTCTTTGGAGAATTATTTGAAGATTAGCCTGAGAGTAGTAATCCTGAATACTCCTAAATATTTTTATACTCCGCAATGCCGCCTGAGTTACTGTGTTTAACTGTCAGGTTCATAGTAGCGTAAGTAGGTTTTTAATGTATAGACTTTCGTTATCGAAATTCGATATCATGAGATAAGTTTTTTTAGATGCAAAGATTTTAGTTAATAAAATGTCGTAGAAACCATGTAAGCATGAGGAGAAAGCAGTGGCTCAGGAAGAAACTACAGGGATTGAAGCTGAGGAGATAATTGCCTATAAATTATTAAATCCTCAAGAGCAACGGGAACGCTTAAAGGAACTTGCCCTCGTGTTTTTGCGGCTGGGGACGATCGCCTTTGGGGGGCCGGCTGCCCATATTGCCATGATCGATCAAGAAGTTGTCACCAATCGTTGCTGGATGAGCCGAGCCAGATTATTAGATTTGTTGGGGATTACCAACTTAATTCCGGGGCCAAATTCTACCGAGTTGGCAATTCATGTCGGCTATGAACGGGCGGGATGGCGGGGGTTATTAATTGCTGGTAGTTGCTTTATTCTTCCGGCGATGGCGATCGTTTGGGGCTTGGCGATGGTGTACGATCGCTACCAGACCTTACCCCAGATGGGTTGGCTCCTCTACGGCATCAAACCCGTGATCCTAGCGATTATTATTCAAGCTCTGGGTAATTTGGGCAAAAAAGCAGCCAAAGATCTGCCGACCATCCTTGCGGGAATCATGGCAACCATCGGTTACTTAGCAGGGATAAATGAAATCCTGTTGCTGATTATTTTGGGTCTCGCCGTGATGGTGATCAAAAACTTGTCAACTCCAAAACCAGCTACAGGGCTTTTCCTATTCCCCATCTCCTCTCTTTTGGCTCAGGTAGGACAAGCCCCGGTAAACTCTGGACTTAATCCTGTCGGGACAGTTAGTTGGGGTACGGTTTTTCTTGCCTTTCTGAAAATTGGTTTTGTGCTGTATGGCAGTGGCTACGTGCTGTTAGCTTTTCTCCAGAGGGAATTTGTGGAACGCAACCAGTGGCTAACTTCCCAGCAGTTGCTAGATGCAGTAGCGATCGGGCAGATCACTCCGGGTCCTGTATTTACCACCGCCACGTTTATTGGCTACCTCCTCGCCGGAAACGCAGGGGCGATCGCCGGAACTGTGGGAATATTTCTCCCTTCTTTCTTGCTAGTTCTCCTCGTCAATCCTTGGGTAGATAAATTACGGCAATCTCCCTGGACGAGTGGCTTACTAGATGGGATTAATGCGGCTTCTTTGGGGTTAATGGCGGGGGTACTATTCACCTTAGCGCAGGCAGCCTTAGTAGATTGGCAAACTATTGTTATTGCTGCTTTGAGCCTCATCGCCGTGTTCCGGTTCTCCATCAATTCCGCTTGGTTAGTCCTCGCCGGGGGTGCGATCGGGCTGCTCCTCTACCTATCTTCCTAAGAAAATTATCTAAATTTTGCTGCGGCTTAAAAATCAGAAGAAATTTTTGCTTCCTTCACTGCCTTAGCTGTCATCATGCCCCAAAACCAATTAATCTTATACTTTTCGATCGTAATTCCCTGTAATCCAGCATCTTGGAGCTTAAGCTGGCATTCAGATAATCCATAAGTACGGAAATGTGCCCGGTTGAAGAGCCGTAGGTATAAGTCAAAAACCTGACAAGTTAGGTAATCATGACACCAATCCGTAATAACTAGGCGACCATTGGGTTTAAGCACCCGCTTTGCTTCTTGCAACGCTTGGACAGGATTTCGGAAATAGTGAAAGGCATTTGTGGAGACTACTACATCAAAATAATTATCAGGAAAAGGTAAATTATTAGCATAGCCTACTTTTAATTGCACCGAGTTAGGTAGCTTCTGTTTTGCAATTTCGAGCATTTCAATACAAGGTTCTATCCCAACAAATTCTGCTTCTGGCGACATTTCCCACAACCCCTGAATTAAAGCCCCCGTACCACAACCAAGGTCGAGAATACGTTCTCCTGAGTTGATTTTGAGACGGTTGATTGTTTCCTGAATTGTTGTATTTATATAGAATGACCAGCGACTATCATATTGCCCTGCGAGGCGAGAATATTCTTTTTGGACAGGATCAGAGTACATAATTTTCAATATTTTATCAAATGTCATCCTAATCTTAGCTTTTGAGCAAGCAATCAGAAACTAGAATTTGTAACTTGGTAAGTGTAAATAGTTGTGTCGCTAGGGACGGCGGGGCGATCGCACCTAAATTATCTGGGCATAATTAAAATAGTACTACTCAGCAAAACTATGGCTCAGATATGGCTCAGACAAATCTGGTAGAGCAGTCTCCCCAAAACCTCCAGAAAAACTGGCAGGCGATCGTCTCTCACCTCCAACTCCAACTCAAACAGGAAGGAATCACCGTCAAAGTTGCCCGCAAAAATAATAACCTGTACATAATTTTGGAATTTTTAGGAGAAAAAGCCCCCCAGCAACAACAGTTCAAAGACATCCTCCAACAAGCCTAGACCCCCTGCACCAATCGGGGATCACCACGGTGAAAGTCGGGGCGCAAAGGAGGGGAGCTAGTACCCAGTCTGGGTAGAAAAGTAGAACTAAATCACCTGATCCTCGCCAGAGATCTAGTCCAGTGGTCTCAGGGAGATCTAAAAATTAATCCCGCCACTTGGGGTTATGCACCGCGGGTTGCTTTTAGTGAAGGTAAGAAATATTTACGTTTCATTTTAGGCGATCGCCTCACTACCCTCCTGCCATTGGATAATATTAGAGAGGTGGTAAAAATTGTCCCCCAAAAAGTTTTGGCAGTACCCCACAGCCCCGATTGGTTACTTGGTATCTACGATTGGCGGGGAGAATTAATTTGGCTAGCAGACCTAAATCGTCTCTTGGGTTTTAGCCGAGCCGATCTTCCCGGCGGCATGATGATTTCTTTGCAAATTCAGCAGAAAACCCTTGGTTTCTTTATCCCCCAAGTGGAGGAAATCGAACAACACACTCCTGATAAATTGCAAGAACCCGTTCCCGGATTAGTCCCATCCCATTTGCTACCCTACGTGCGGGGATACATTAATTCCACCAATAGTATTATCCTTGCCCCCGATCGCCTCATGGAAAGAATCCAACAAGTCACTAGCTAATTATCTAAATCAATTACTAGCGAATTTCCCTAACTATTAACTCTTCTGAATTATTCAATTACTCACTCCCAACACCTAACCATCTATTACTAGCTACAAACCATCGCCTATTCACTACGAACTGAATAACTGCCAACGGCTAACTGATAACTGATAACTGTTCACTACAAACTGAATAACTGATAACTGATAACTGTTCACTGATAACTGATAACTGATAACTGTTCACTGATAACTGATAACTGACCTAAACCTATGACCGGAACCTACCAACCCGCCTCCTCTACTAACGATTTCTCCCTTGGCAAGCAAACCCCCGCCCCCAAGGAATCCCTGCCCGATATTTCCCTGCCTGCGCCCAATGTATCCCAGTTTTTGACCACCATTGGCGAATTTCAAGAAGAACTAGAGCGGGTGGGTCGCCTCGATCGCTCAGAAGTCCGAGAAAAGCTGCAAAAATTCCAACGCTTCGGAGAACAGGTAGAAAAATTTACAGGCACTGTCAACCGGGAGTTTCAGGAATTTAAGCAGGAACTAGCAGAATTTAGAACCAGCCAAGGTACAAGTTTAACGATCGAGCCAGCAGCTTGGCTCCAAGATCAGGTTCTAGAATTGAGCGCAGAGATTCAAAAAGCTCCTAGCCGGGAGGTACTGCTGAACTTAGTTGTGACAGAAATACAGAAATTGGCCTTAGTAGAGCGAGTGCTGGTCTATCGTTTCCAGTCGGCAACCCAAGGGATAGTTATTAATGAAGTAGTGGCGAGGGGCTGGACTCCCGCTCTTGGAGAAGTGATCGATGCCACTTGCTTTGGGGCAGATAAACAACTGGATTATCTGCAAGAGAAAATCGTTGTCATCAATGATACCAATCACCCCCAGATCACCCCCTATCAGCAACAAATCCTCAGCAAGTACCAAGTCAGCTCCAGCTTGACTGTGCCAATTATTATTGCAGGTCAAGTGTGGGGCTTGCTGGTTATGCAGTATTGTAACCAGAATAGCCAGAATAGTCCGGGGATGCCGAATCGATTTTTCAACAGTAAACTGACTCCAGAGACTCCTTCGCCTTGGAGTAGTAGCTTGATGGGCTTGTTATATCAAGTAGCCACAGAACTAGCCCTGAAGTTAGTCACTTTTGAAGTGGAAATCCAAGTTGGGCAGCAAAATAATCGAGAACGCTTGGTGGGGCGAGTCATTGAAAAAATCCGGAATACTTCGGATATCGAGAGTATTTTTCGGACTACTACCCAAGAAATGCGCCAGATATTGGGGGCAGATCGATCGGTCGTCTATAAGTTCCGACCAGATTGGAGTGGAGAATTTGTCATGGAATCCGTGGGACAGGGGTGGACTTCTGTGTTGGAGATGCAGAAGAAGAACCCCGATATGATGGAAAATACGGCGGATTCTAATTGTAATCTGCGATTACTTGGTACTCCTCCCAGTGATGACAACAGCCGCCCCAGTGGTCGCTCTGGTGACTCCTCCAAAATTAGTAACCTAGGGGGTGATGCGGATAGACGAAATATCTCGAAATACAATAATTCTCAAAACCAGTACTCCAGTCAATATTCTGGGGGCGTGACAGTGGATACCTACATGCAGGATACTAGGGGCGGCACCTATACCAAGGGGGATACTGCACGGGTGGTGAACGATGTTTATCAAGCTGGGTTTTCCCGTTGTTATCTAAATACCCTAGAGCAGTATGAGGCTAAAGCCTATATCACCACAGCGATCTATCAAAATGACAGCCTCTGGGGACTGCTAGCTACCTATCAATGTTCTGGTCCTCGCCAGTGGCAGGAATCGGAAATCAACCTTGCTACTCAGATTGCCTCCCAGCTAGGGGTAGCAATTCAGCAAGCCACCTTCATGGAGCAACAGCAGGAACAGGCAGAGCAAATCCGTCAAGCAGTAGCACGGGAAAAAACCGTGATTAAAATTGTAGATAAGTTGCGGCAGTCCCAAGATTTGGAGAATAATTTTCGGACAATTACCCAAGAGGTTCGATCGCAACTGGTGAAGAGTGATCGGGTGGCGGTCTATCGCTTCAATCCAGATTTTAGTGGTGAATACGTCTCGGAATCTGTAGCTCCCGGCTGGGTGAAAATTCTCAAGGACAATACCGCAGAGAGTCATGTGGGAGCAACGGTCTGGTCTGTAGATACCTATCTCCAAGAAACTAAGGGAGGACAGTTTATCAATAAACGCAGTTCTGTGATCAATGATATTTACACCTACGGTCTAACCCAGTGCCATGTGGAAACCCTAGAGATAATTCAAGCCCGGGCATATATTATCATGCCGATCTTTGTGGGGGTAGATCAGCTCTGGGGACTGCTGGCGATATATCAAAACTCTGGACCCCGTGAATGGACAGAGACGGAAGTGAATCTGATTACCCAAATCACTGCCCAATTGGGGGTGGCGATTAAACAGGCAGAATATGTCGAACAGCAGCAGCAACAAGCAGAACAACTCCGCCTAGTAGTAGAACGGGAACGAGCGATCGCTAAAATTATCGATAAGATTCGCCAGTCTCAAGACTTGGAAAATATTTTCCGTACCACCACCCAAGAAGTCCGGATGCAGCTAGTGAAGAGCGATCGGGTGGCTGTCTATCGGTTTGAGCCAGATTTCAGTGGCTTGTATGTGGCAGAATCCGTGGCTAGTGGCTGGGTACGGGTGCTAGACCCCAAAGTTGCTGCTCCCCAAGTCGGCGGTAATATTAGGTTTGTAGATACAGCACTTCGGCAAGACTCAGTGACCACCCTCCAAAAAGATTCCTACCTCCAAGAAAGTAAGGGTGGTCAATATATTTTTAGGAAGAACTCGATCGTCCCAGATATCTATACGGCGGGCTTCTCTCCCTGCTACGTGGAAGCTCTGGAGGGCATCCAAGCACGGGCGTATTTAATTGTGCCAATTTTTGTGGGGGATAAACTCTGGGGCTTGCTGGCAGCCTACCAAAATTCGGCTCCCCGGACTTGGTTAGATGCAGAGATTAGCACCATGGAACAGATTTCTACCCAGCTTGGTTTTGCTATCCAAAGAACTGAATATGTGCAACAACTCCAAAACCAATCCGAACAACTAGCCATGGCGGCTCAACGAGAAAAAGAGGCGAAAGAACTCCTCCAACAACGGGCGATTAATCTCTTGGCGGCGGTGATGCCAGCTTTGGATGGGAACCTGACAGTCCGGGCACCCTTAACTAATGATGAACTGGGGACGATCGCTGATGTGTACAACAACACCCTGAAATCCCTCTGTCAAATTGTTGTTCAAGTCCAAGAGGCAGCCACTCAAGTTGCCACAACTTCCACCAAGAGCGAAGAAGCGGTTAACCAACTCTCCGCCCAAGCCCAAACCCAGTTCCAAAAGGTGATTCAAGCCTTGGAAGAAGTGCAGTTAATGGTGAACTCTACCCAAGAAGTTGCCAGCAATGCCCAAGCGATCGACCAAGCCGTCCTCAAGGCAAATCAAACTGTCCAATCTGGAGATACCACCACTCAACGCACGGTGGCGGGGATTCTAGATATCAAAGGCACGGTGACGGAAGCCGGCGAAAAGATTAAATCCCTAGGGGAGTCTTCCCAAAAGATTTCGAGGGTAGTCAACCTGATTAGTGACTTTGCGACTCAAACCCAGTTGTTATCACTGAATGCAGCGATCGAAGCCACCAGAGCAGGAGAGTACGGACGGGGTTTTGCGGTGGTTGCCGATGAGGTGCGTTCCCTAGCCCGCCAGTCTGCCAAGGCAACTACAGAAATTGAGTTGATGGTGCAGGAAATCCAAAGCCAAACCAGTGAACTATTTAAGGTCATTGAAACCGTCATTGGTCAGGTGACTAATGGGACAAACTTGGCTCAGGAAACCAGAGATAGCCTCAAGGCGATCGCCAATGCCACCACCGAGATCAGCGAACTAGTCGTGAGTATTACCCACGCTACCACCGCCCAACTCAACCAAGGAAAATCCGTCACCCAGACCATGGAAGGGGTCGCCGCCACTTCTCAGGAAACTTCCCAAGAATCCACCCAAGTTACTACCTCCTTCCAAGAACTCCTGAAAACTGCCAACCAGTTACAGGAAACCGTTGCTCAGTTCCAAGTTAGTTAAACAGTGAAAACTAAGAGTTGATAACTGGTAACTGATAACTGATAACTGAAAATATATGTCTACCAAAATTCATCAAGAAAATTACGTCTACTTTCTCCATGAGTCGGAGGATCTGTTGCGGACGATCGAGACAGAACTATTGAATCTGCGGGAGCAACGGACTCAAGCCAAGGTCTATGGTTTGATGCGAGCGACCCATACCCTGAAGGGAGCGGCGGCGATCGTGGAGCAGAAAACTATCCAAAATCTTGCCCACTTCCTCGAAAATGTGTTTCAGGCTCTCCTCGACCCGACTCTAGAAATTGATGCAGAACTGGAAACTCTGTTATTTCAAGGCTATGAGTGTATGCGTCTGGCGTTGGCGGCGGAGATTCGGGGTGATACCTACAATCTTGAGAACATCCAGAATCGAGGGGCAGATATTTTTAGTGAAATCCAGCAAAAGTTGGGAGAGGCCCTGGGGAAAGAAAATGCCATCCCCAGTTCAGCAGAGTTGGGCTTTGATATTGTCAAGTCGGTGTTTGAGGTGGGGGTGAAGGAAAAACTTGCCATCCTCACGGCAACTTGGCAGGCGGGGCATCCTCAAGAAGTGGTTTCTACCTATTTAGCCACGGCGGAGATTTTTGTCGGTTTGGGGGAATCCTTAAACCTGTCTGGTTTTCAGGCGATCGCCACCACCCTGACCCAAGCTCTCCAAGCCTATCCTGCCCAAGCCCTGACCATTGCCAAAGCTGCCCTAGGGGATTTACAAAAAGGTTATGAAGCGGTAATCGGTGGCGATCGTATCCAAGGGGGCAGTCCCTCACTAGAGTTATTAGAGTTGGCAAAAACTGGCAGGATTGCTGGTCGGGCGGCTACAAATTCTGCAAATAATTCCTCCGCTAGTTTTCCTCAAAATGTGAAAAACCCAGTCACAAGTTCCCCAGGAGCCGCTAAAACTCCAGCAACTAATCCTCAAGCCGGGAGCAAACCTGCCCAAACTACTCAACTTACTCAACCTGCGGCTCGATCGACATCCCAGCCTGTAAATCAACCTGCGGCTCGACCAAATACGCAACAAAATTCTCAGCTAAATACTCGATTCTCCCCAGTCGAGGCTACGCCAACAACTCCTCAACCCACAGCCCCATCAACAACCCGAACATCCACTCAGGCAGTTACTAAACCACCTAATCAGGCAATTGCTAATTCAGTTATTGAAACAACTGCCAAGCAAATCTCCCAACCTACTGCTAAATCGACTGCCCGCCACCCACAACTCCCCAAATAAACCCCCAAATAAACCCAGAATCAAAGGCGATCAATACTCAATTTGCGGATAGTAATCAAGAAAATGCCGATTTTTCTGACCCGATCGATTATTACCCCAATCCCTACGCCGACTCGATTCCCCTAGGTCGAGACTACGCCAACGACCTCTCCCTCAATAATCAAGGCAATAATCAAGGCAATAATCAAGGCAATAATCAAGGCAATAATCAAACCTCAGAACCATCTCTAAATCAAAACCTCCTTTTACCTCCCCCTACCTCCCCCTTACCTCCCCTGTACCTCCTTCTCCCTCCCCCTGTACCTCCCGAAATTAACCCAGAAGAAGCC
>JAAUUE010000038.1 GCA_012031635.1 Coleofasciculaceae cyanobacterium SM2_1_6
TTGGTGTCGTCGTCTGAGTCGAGATTATGAGTGTTCTACCCACAGTGCTGAGGCTTGGATTTATCTTGCTTCTATTCGCCTTTTACTCCGGCGGTTAGCATGACACTTTACTTTTCAGACATCCTCTAACAACTCTGCGATCGCCCTATGGCTTGTTGACCAATGGCAAAGATTTCCGCATCTTGGAGAGAACAGCGGAGGAGATTGAACTAGTGTTTCAGTGTCGGGGGATCGAGATTGAGGCAAATTTGCCGGAGATTAAAGCTATTATTGGGCGAGAAGAGATTCTCCAAAGACGCTCAGGTTCTCTCAATTCGGTAATTATTTCTGAAATTATTTCTGAACCCGGACTATTAGTATTTCCAGAAACTCCAGCGATCGATCGCCTCCCCATTCCCAGTTTAGATGCCACCTCAGAACCAATTACCAATCAACAACTAATAGCACCAATAGTAGAGCCGAAATTAGAACCAATATCACAAGGAGAACCCAGCATGAAGACGATCGCTATCTATCACAATAAAGGTGGCGTAGGCAAAACGACAACTGTTGTTAACCTTGCTGCTGCCCTCAGTAAACAAGGGAAGAAAGTTTTAATTATCGATCTAGATAGCCAAGCCAACACCACCTTTGCTGCTGGTTTAGTCAAATTCCAAGATGAAGATGAGGATGATATCAAAGATAAAAATGTTTTACATGTTCTTACTTTTGAAGAATTATTTTCAATTAAGGAAGTTGCTCGCTCTACCGATTTTTGCGATCCAGTAGTTAATGTAGTTCCCTCCCATATTGATTTAATGAGTAAGGAAGTTGAGCTGACCCCCCTTGGCTATAGCCAGTTTATCCTCAATCAAAAACTGAAAGAAGTAGAAACAGACTATGATGTTGTAATTATTGATACGCCACCTTCGCTTAATCTCTATGCTAGTATTGCCTTGATTTCTGCTGATTATTTAATAATTCCTTCTGATCTCAAACCTTTTGCTAATCAAGGACTGAATAATGTTAAAGGATTAATCAAGAAGGCAAATACTTCACGCAAGATAGTTAACAAGCCGCCTTTAGAAGTTTTAGGTGTGCTTGCTACTAAAATATCCACTAATAGTAAATTTAGAACAAGCACCTTACCTAGGCGTGTACAACTTATTGAAGATAAATATGGTTTTGAGGTAATGGAGAGTACTATTTTTGAGAGAGAAGACTTAGCGAAGTGCGCTGAATTGACAGAAATTATAGACGACATTGAGATCCCTGCTCCTCGTTCTGTCTTAGACTTTAAACCTGAGTCTGATGCTGCTCAAGAGTTTAAGACATTAGCCTTAGAAGTATGGAGGAAGATTAAATAGATGAAGCTCCAAACAAAGTTAATTGCTGTCAAGAGAATTAATTCTAGTACTGCTCGATCGAGCTTCTCTGCCGATGAAATTGAGCAAGTCGCTAATCTTATTGTTAATGCAGAGGGAATTATTAATCCAATTATTCTCAGGCAACATAGTTTAGAATCTTATGAAGTTGTTGATGGTCACTTTGAATATCATGCTGCTGTCAGAGCCAAAGAAATTTCTTTACTCAAAGGCGAGACAGTACAAGCGATTATTTTAGAGCCGGAGAATGAAGAAATCTTGTTAGAGCAAGTAAGTATTCTCCGTAGAATTCTGCTGCATCACTCCCATCTTCAACCCCATCTCCCATAGATGATGCTCACCAGCCTAGGGAAACTATCAATCTAGATCAGGTTGCAAATATTGAGGATAAGTTTATTAATTTAGAGAAAATCTTTAAGGCACAATTTGATGAACTTCAAAAAGCCAACCGCCACCTAGAATCTCGCATCTCTGAACTAACAGCCCAAGCCCCCAAACTTGATTTTAATGAAGAAGTAGTCACTCAAATTGCCACAAGAATAGTTGAATCTTTAACTCCTTTAATTTCTTCTGTAACAACAAAAAAATCTAGTAAACCTAGTAAACCTAGTACGATTATTCCTTTAGATTTAAATTCAGCCTCTGTAGATGAATTATCCAAGATACCTAATATTAAAAATAAAGCAAATGAAATTATTGAACTAAGAACAAGAAAGGGGCGTTTCTCTAGTTTTGATGAATTACATATAATTGCAGGCATTAAAAGTGGTACTACTGATAACTTACGTAAATATCTAGTAATTAACAGTTCTGATATTTAGATATTATTAATCTATTTGTGCTAAAAGAAAGCCCATTTGACATTCGTACTGGGTTGCTTGTTGATTTGCTAATTTATTGAGGGCGTAGGCACAGGTTGGTTTACCATTGTGCGATCGAGGTTGACCGCCCTGATCTGCAAGTAAGCAATTTTGACAAACCATCTGGGGATAAATAACTTGAGATTCGGTGAGGATAACTAACATTTTTCTCCTCCATATTTAGATTTAGATCATTACTTATTCAGGGAAAATACTTAGGCTAAAATTGGGAACTTTTCTTTGATTTTTTAATCTGATATTAATCATATCCAGTAAACAAAATTAGTGGGGCTAGTAGACATGGAAAGCAATGTATTGAATTTGCAAGCATTACTTTTTCGGGCTGTAGATAATCTGGCTGTCACCTTAAATTTGGAAGTACCACAAATAGTAGTTCTCGAAAAGTTAAAACTATTCCCGATCGACACCCTAGGGCGGACTCTTGTAGATTTTTTAGCTGCCAATAACTTAGAACCCCTCACCACTGGCTTCCGGCGCAAGCAACTCCATGATGCTGTCCATGTCCTGACTGGCTATAGTACCGATTTAATTGGCGAAGCAGAAGTCCAAGCCTTTCTCTTGGGAGGCAAATTTCATTTTGCTCAAATCATGATTAGCTCTGGATTGCTCTATTTGATCCATCAGCAAATGCCAAATTATGATCGCAGGGAACTAAAGACTAGATTAACCACCGCCTTCGATCGAGGACGTAACTCCACCTTCAATGTAGATACTTGGCAGCCAGAATTGCAATGGTATTTACCAGTCACCGAGGTCAGAAAAATCTATTCCCTGTAATCATATTCACCTAACCACCTTTACAGTTTGATCTTAAGACTAACTACCCCTAGAAGCTATTTCTAGGGGCTATTTTCAAAAGTTAATTTATTGTCTAGAAGTTATTGTAATAATCCTTCTCCGTTTGAGTTTGGAGGAGTTCAAAATTGGAAGTGTCGTACATATACCGAGTAACTTCCTCCTCTAGGCGATGGATGTGATGGGGTTCAAGGATGTTGGTCTGGCGGAGGGCGGCAAGATAGCCATCAATATAAAGTCTGAGGTCGTCAAATCTATAACCCCGATTCCACATTTCCACAAGAGCATCAGTGAGTTTTTGGTAGTAGCGGATGGTTTGGCTATCGGTCAACATAAATTAGTGTGGGAGAAGGTTGAAGTTGGTAGTTAGGGGTGGTTAGTTAATAAAGGGTTGTTAAATTAGGTTAACGGGAAAGTTGACTAGGGAATCACTGCCACGTCAATTGAGGATTCCGGGCGGCTTTGGCTTCATCTACTCTACCGATCGCTAGATTATGGGGAGCATGGTTGACAAATTCCGGGTCTTGCTCAATTTCGTGGTCTATCTTTATTAAAGCATCTGCAAACTGTCTTAGGGTAGTGGGGGTTTCCGTTTCTGTGGGTTCAATCATCAGTGCCTCCGGCACGATCGCCGGCCAGTACATGGTTGGAGAATGAAAACCATAGTCTAATAACCTCTTGGCAATGCCCCCGGCACTAGTTCCGGCTTTTTTTTGTTTGAGGGCAGAAACGACAAACTCGTGCATACAGGGTTTATGACTGTGGGATGGGGTGTAATGATCCTTGAGGAGATGCCGGAGGAAGTTGGCATTGAGGATCGCATCTTGGCTAGACTGCCGTAACCCGTCGGCTCCCAAGGTAGTAATGTAAGTAAAAGCCCTGACCATGACCCCAAAATTGCCGTAGAAGCCCTTGATGCGCCCGATGGAGTCTGGATAATTTGCTTCTAGGTGGTAGATTTCACCCTCTGGGCTGGATGCTCTGACTACCCTCGGTTTGGGTAAAAAAGGCGCTAGTTGCTGGTTTGCCACCACTGGGCCACAACCGGGACCGCCGCCGCCGTGGGGAGTGGAAAAAGTTTTGTGTAAATTCAGATGCACCACATCAAAACCCATATCACCGGGACGAGCCAGCCCAGCGATCGCATTCAAATTTGCCCCATCATAATACAAAAGCCCCCCAGCTTCATGGACTAGGCGGGCGATTTCGACAATATTTTCTTCAAACAATCCCACAGTGTTAGGGTTTGTTAACATTAAAGCGGCAGTACTCTCGTCGAGGAGAGCCTTAAGATGGTCAATATCGACTAAACCCTCAGAGTTCGATCGTACTTCCTTGACCTGATATCCCGCCATGGTAGCCGTCGCTGGGTTCGTCCCGTGAGCCGAATCGGGGACGAGGACTACCCGCCGTTGCGCCGTTTGCCCTTGGGCTTCATGGTAAGCCCGAATCATCAAAATCCCTGTTAACTCACCATGCGCCCCGGCGGCTGGTTGCAAACTAGCTTCGGCTAAACCCGTAATCTCACAGAGCAAGGTTCCCAAATCATAGATGAGTTTTAAGGCTCCCTGCACCGTTGTCTCTGGTTGGTAGGGGTGAATTTGCGCTAAACCGGGGAGAAACGCCGCCCAGTCGTTCACCTTGGGGTTGTATTTCATGGTGCAGGAACCCAAGGGATAAAAACCCGTATCGATGGAAAAGTTTTTTTGCGACAACCGAGTGTAATGCTTGACCACTTCTCGCTCACTCACCCTAGGCAAGGCTGGGGGCTGGGTAGCCATAAATTCTGAGGGCAGAAAATCTGTTAATGGTCGAGGCTCTAGATTTGGGATGTATTGATTGGCGAAGGTAGGAGTGCTTTTCTGATAAATAGATGGTTCTGGCATGGGGAGTAGGAAAGGCGGAATAAAACTTCATTAAAAATATTGTACTGTGAGATTTTGGGAATCACCCCGCCTCTCAAAAATAATTTGCCCAACTTTGCCTAGCCCAACTTTGCCTGGCTATGACACGCTGTCTTTTGACTTTTGACCCCGTAAGAATTCCAATAGAACTTTCAATAACTTTGTTAAATGGTTAAAAGTTTAAACCTAGAGGATTCTCGCAATGATCACCCGCTCCCAACTATTACTCACCGCTGCAACCCTCAGTTTAGCCCTAGGCGGCAGTGCAGCTACCAATCTTTTCAATTTTACTCGTCTTGCTCAAGGGCAGGAAACCCAAGAAGTAACTATCCGGTTTCAAGCCAAAGTGGGCAATCGACCCTTTAGTTGTGCAGAAAATTACCCTAATCTCGGAGCGCAGAACACCACCGCTAGTGCTACGGATTTTCGTTTTTATATCTCTGGAGTTAACTTGATTGATAACAATGGGGTAGCAGTTCCCTTAACTCTGCAACAGGATAATCGATGGCAGCATCAAAACGTAGCTTTGTTAGATTTTGAAGACAAATCGGCGGGTTGTACCAATGGGACGGTAGAAACTCGCGATCGAATCGTGGGGACAGTGCCCAAAGGCACTTACAAAGGCATCCAATTCACCCTCGGAATTCCTTTCAACCTCAATCATGAAGATGTCACCCTTGCCAACAGCCCTCTGAATCTCTCGGCTCTCTGGTGGAACTGGCGGGGCGGCTATAAGTTTGTCCGCATTGACCTAAAGACTCCGGGAATGATACCGACAGCCCGACCAAACCACGGTAATCAGGGTCATCAAAACTCTGGCAGCAGTCCGGGATTCCCCATTCATTTGGGTAGCACTGGTTGTCAAAGTGAAGGTAATAACCAACGCCCGGTTAATTGCACCAGTCCGAATACCGTCAATCTCAGCTTTACCGATTTTGATCCCCAAAGACAGGTAATTGTTGCCGATCTTAAGCCTCTAATTGCCGAAACTAATATCACAGTCAATCAGCCAGAAACCCCTCCCGGTTGTATGTCTAGCCCCAATGACCCCGATTGTAGTAGCATTATGCCCAACTTTGGCTTAACTTTTGGAGCCAAGCCCAACCCAGAGCAGAAGTTCTTCCGCCTTGAAAACGCCAATCCCTAGAGATCAATCTCTATTAAAGAATCCTCGTTTCTTGAGAGCGGGGAGTGTCAATGCTAATAAATTGCCAATGAATTTCAGCAAAATTGCGTCGCTCTTTCTCCTTGGGCTACTATCGGTGATGATAGCGGTGGGGATGGAGGGGGCAAAGTCCTCCCCAGCCCTGAGTTATCAAAATCACGAAAATTACCAAGCCTATCAAAATCTGCCGCCGGGCATTCCTAAACCTGTGATCCCGGCAGATAATCCCATGAATGCAGCCAAGGTAGAACTGGGGCGCTATTTATTCTATGAAAAGCGTCTGTCCATAACTCAGGATTTTTCCTGTGCTTCCTGTCATCTCCAGAAACTAGCCTTCACTGACGGCAAACCTCTAGCGGTGGGAGCAACGGGAGAAATCCATCCCGCAATGCCATGAGTTTAGCCAATATTGCCTATAGTCCTGTCCTGACTTGGGCTAATCCCCTCTTAACGAACCTAGAATTTCAGTCTCTGATCCCTTTATTTGGGGAGCATCCGGTGGAAATGGGGATGGTGGGCAGGGAGGAGGAAATATTAGCCATGCTGGGGAACGATCGCCTCTATCCGCAAATGTTTGCTGCCGCCTTTGGCAACTCAACTCCGCCTATCTCTCCCCAAAATTCAGGCAATTCTGTGGCTAATCTTCTCAGGAATCCCGTTTCTCCTGCCGCCGCCAGTGTGATCACCATTAGCAATCTCACCAAGGCTTTGGCAGCTTTCCAACGGAGTCTGATCTCCTTTGATTCGCCCTACGATCGCTATCGTTACCGGGGGGAAACTAATGCAATTTCGGCGGCAGCTAAGCGGGGGGAGATTTTATTTAATAGTGAAAATCTGGAATGTTTCCATTGTCACAGTGGCTTGAATTTCACTGACTCGATCCAGCACGATCGCCTCGCCTTTCAGGAAATCGCTTTCCACAATACGGGATTGTATAACTTAGATGATCAAGGAGCCTATCCTCCCAATAATCCCGGACTCTACGAAATCACCGAGAACCCAGCAGATATGGGTAAATTTAAGGTTCCTAGTTTACGGAATATCGCCTTGACGGCTCCCTATATGCACGATGGCAGTGTGGCAACCCTAGAGGAAGCGATCGAGCATTATGGGGCTGGGGGTAGGACGATCACCACGGGCAAATATGCCGGAGTAGGAAGAGACAACCCCCTCAAGAGTAGTTTCATCAATGGCTTTAGCCTTTCTCCCCAAGAAAAACAAGACCTTTTAGCATTTCTCAACAGCCTCACAGATGAAACTTTCTTAACTAATCCTGCTTTCAGTGATCCCCATTAATCTGGAATTTGGAAATGGGGAAATTTAGCCCTAATCTACAGCTTTCCGCCGGAGACGCATAAAGAGTTTTTCTAGCTCTACCCACACCAACATAAGGAAACTAAATCCAAAACAAATCCCTAACTCTTCCATTGTTAAGACTTGAGTGCCAAAGAAGCTTCTCAGGGGTTCTACGTAGATGAGCATCAGTTGTAAGAGAGTCGTGCCGCCCACCGCCCAGATAATGTAGGGGTTGGAGAAGGGATTTAGCTCAAAAATAAATTGGGAATTAGAGCGAATGGCGATCGCATGACCCATCTGGGCGATGCAAAGAGTTGTAAATACCATGGTTTCCCAAACTTCAGGACGATTTCTATAAGCCCAAACCATGAGAATAATCGTCACGATCGCAAACACCACCCCAAACCTGACCATATAAGCTCCTAAACCCCGGGCAAAAATACTTTCCTTGGGATTGTAGGGCGGACGTTGCATGACATTGGGTTCGGCTGGTTCCACAGCCAAGGCTAGGGCAGGTAAACCATCGGTGACTAGGTTCATCCAGAGAATTTGTAACGGGGTCAAAGGCACACCACCCAAGCCCAAAATCGGCGCAGCCGCAATCACCAAAACTTCGCCAATATTACTGCCGAGAATGTACTTAATAAAACGGCGGATATTGGTATAGACAACTCGACCTTCTTCCGTGGCGGCAACGATCGTGGCAAAGTTATCATCTAGCAACACCATATCACTGGCTTCCTTGCTCACGTCTGTGCCGGTGATCCCCATGGCAATGCCAATATCAGCCTGTTTCAGGGCTGGAGCATCGTTGACCCCATCCCCCGTCATCGCTACGGTTTCTCCCCTAGTTTGTAGGGCTTTGACAATGCGGAGTTTATGCTCTGGAGCCACCCGTGCATAGACACTGACTTGGGCAACTTCTTCCTCTAGCTGTGGCTGGGTGAGCTTTTCAATCTGCTGCCCTGTTAAGACGTGATCCCCGGCTTGGGAAATCCCTAGGTCTTGGGCGATCGCCTGAGCCGTTAATTGGTGATCTCCGGTGATCATCAATACCCGAATTCCTGCCTGTTTGCATCTTGTCACGGCTTCGCGCACTTCTGGACGAGGCGCATCCAGCATTCCCACTAGCCCCAGCCAAACTAAATCCTGCTCTGTGGTATCGTCACTGCCCTCTGAGGGAACCTCTTCTAGGGGTTTGTAGGAAAAACCCAGTACCCGCAGTCCTTGCCCCGCCATTTGGTTATTCTGGGCTAAAATTTGGTTCCGCAGACTAGAAGTGAGGGGAATGGTTTCTTCGCCGACTTGATAGCCAGTGCAACGCTCGAGGATCAATTCTGGGGAGCCTTTGGTAAACATTTGGTACACAGCCTTAGCTTCGGCAGCTACCTGCACAATTACGCTCATGCGCTTGCGATCGGAAGAAAAGGGAAATTCCCCTACCCTCGGCATCAAGTCTGTATATTTTTCCTTTTGAAAATTGCCCTTCCCCGCCAAAGATAGCAATGCACCTTCGGTAGGGTCTCCCAAGATTTGCCAATTTCCCCCTTTACCTTCGGTTTTCGTCTGAGCTTGGCACTGCAAAACCGCATCATTGCACAGCACACAGGCAAGGAGGAGGGCTTGGAGTTCTGGATAGTTGCTGGGGGTAACAACTTCGCCTTCAGAGATAAAGGTACCTTCGGGGACATAACCTTCGCCACTAATGCGGAAAGTGCGATCGCCTACAATTACTTTTTGCACCACCATTTTATTCTGGGTGAGGGTGCCAGTTTTGTCAGAGCAGATGTGGGTGACAGAGCCGAGGGTTTCTACCGCCGGAAGTTTGCGGATCAGGGCGTGGCGTTTGACCATGCGTTGGGTTCCTAAGGCTAAAGTAACAGTGATCACCGCAGGCAATCCTTCCGGGACTACCGCCACCGCCATACTCAGGGACACTTGGACTAGTTCTTGAAATTTACTAAAACCCCCGGTGCCAATCACGCCGATGGCAATCACGATCGCTACCAAAATTAAGGAGCCAGTCACCAAGACATTACCCAACTGAGTCATCCGAGCTTGGAGGGGAGTGGGTTCACTTTCCACCGCTTGCAGCATAGTGGCGATTTTGCCAATCTCGGTTTTCATCCCCGTCCCAGTCACCACCGCCGTCCCCCGCCCCTGAAGAACTTCCGTGCCCTGGAATACGGAGTTGAGGCGATCGCCTAGGGAAGTTTCTGCCTCAAGGACAAGCTGGGCGTTTTTCTGTACTGCCATGCTTTCTCCAGTCAAGGCGCCTTCCCGGATTTGCAGATTAGATTGCTCTATTAATCGGGCATCGGCAGACACTGCCACCCCAGCTTCGAGAAACATGACATCACCGGGGACTAAGTATCTACCATCAATTTCGATCGGTGCGCCATCCCGGAGTACCCGGACCCTGGGGGAAGAGAGTTTCTTGAGGGCTGCCAGAGCTTGTTCTGCCCTTGCTTCTTGGAGATAGCCCAAAACTCCATTGAGAATGACGATCGAGAGAATAGCGATCGTATCCTTGAAGGGAATATCTCCCTTGGCGGCGTTCGCTTCCCAGTTGATCACATCTAGAACTCCAGAAATCAACGCCACGGCAATCAGCATCAGCAGCATGATATTTTTGAACTGATCAATCAAAATATCCCAAGACGAACGCCCGGCGGTTTCTTCCAGTTCATTCAGCCCGTAGGTTGCTGCTCGTTCTTGGACTTGTTGAGAAGTTAAACCCGTGATGCGGTCAGTCCCCAAGGTTTGGAGTGTGTGATCAATTTCTAAAGTATGCCAAGGGGATTGGGGGGAGGAAGGGCTAGATGTAGTCACAGAGGTTATAGTTTAGAAAGTTATGATGAGATTAACTATTGTGTAGAGTAGTTATAGCGATCCTAAATCATTTTCTGCATTAGATTGCTTCTGGTAGGTTATTCCACCCGCTTTCGGCGGGTGAAATCATTTAAGACTGCTATATTTTTGTACTCTATAAAAGATTGCTGTTTTATTGTGCTTTTTTATCTTCGCATTTTCTACTCGCAAAAAACAACAAGAATTGATAATAAAAATTAATAATAAAAATTAAGTATCAAGAGCTTGAAGGCATAATTTTTTCGCGTTGGGCAGAGCTAAACACCATCTCTTCATCCCAAAAACTGCCTGTTGGTAAGGTGGCATTCTGCAAATCGGCTCCGGTCAAATCCACATCAACAAGGTTTGCCCGCTTCAGATTTACGCTGTGCAGATCTGCCCCGACGAGACTTGATCCCCGGAAGTCAACTTTGGTTAAATCCCCGCCTCGAAAATCTGCCCCATCCAGTCTGGCTGAACTCAGACACGCTCTGGTTAAGTCTGCACACCGGAGGTCGGCTCCTTGGCAATCTGTATTGCTCAGGTTCGATCGAGTCAGGTCACAATGGCGGAGGTCAGCCCCACTCAAGTCTGCCCCACTCAAGTTGGCTCTGGTTAAGTCCGCATGGCTGAGGTCGGCTCCACTGAGATTGGCTCCTTCTAGTTGAATCTGGCGGAGGTCGGCTCCCGACAAATCTACATTCCGCAGATTGGCTCCGACTAAGTTGGCGCCCCGTAAATTCACTTCGCTTAAATCAGCCTCACTCAGGTCAATATTCCCTAGGTTTACCCCCATTAACTGAATCTTTGGAGTAATCAAATAAGCTCCCATAGATTTAGGATCAAACCCTTCTGGGAACTGGGTCAGGTGATTGTAAACTGCTTTTTGCAGAGTAACACCCCGGAGTTTAGTTTTACTGAGGTCTGCACCGATTAAGTTGGCTCCCGTTAGATTCGCATTATCAAGGTTGGAGCCAGAGAGATCAGAGTTGCGGAGATTAGTACCCTTGAGTTCCGAAAATCTTAGATCAGCACCCACAAGTGCTACTTCACTGAGGTCTACACCACTCAAAACCGTATGGGAACCAACCAGATAAGCCCCAGCTGTCTTGGGGTTGAAGCCCGGACTAAACTTGGTATTGGCAGTGTAAATAGCTTTTTGGATACAAACATCCGTTAGATCAATACCGCTTAAATCAGCTTCGCTTAAGTTGGCTCCCGAAAGATTGGCTCCGTCTAAGATCAGACCAATCAGGTTAGCTTTTTTGAGATTGGCTCCCCGGAGATCTGCTTTTGTTAATTCTGTCCCCACCATGTTTGCCCAGCTTAGATCCGCCCGTTGCAGATTGGCGAGGGTGAGGTTGGCAAGGTTCAGACAAGCCCCATTGAGGTTAGCTCCACTGAGGTTAACTTCCCGGAGGTCGGCTTCGATGAGTTCGGCGTAGCTGAGGTTGGCTTTGGCTAAGTTTTGCTTGTGGAGATTGGCTCCCCGGAGGTTTTCTCCCTTAAAGTCAGCTTTTCGCAGGTCAGGTTGTAGTGATTGGTTCGTCGGCACTTCCTGACCTTTGAGATGTTGATTGTTTAGGCGGATGCCACTGTCAAAATCTATTTTATTCACTCCCCCTCTTAGTCCCGAACTCTCGGATTTTTTGGACTTTTACCGCAGCGTCATCATAAATAGCCCTTAAATTATAGTTCCATTCTCTGGGGAGTGACACCCCTAATTCACCAGTTTGTGTTGGAGGGCAAAACGGAGGAGTTCCGATCGATTATTGGTAGTAGTCTTTCTCAGGAGGCTAGAAACGTATTTTTCGACCGTGCGGGAACTCAGGTGGAGATGATTGCCAATCTCGCTATTGGATAAACCGGTAGTTAATAGCTCTAAAACTTCCTGCTCGCGGCGGCTAATTTCAATGCTGATATCTGCTGCCATGATCGTCTCTGGGGAAACTACCCGTTCTGGCTCTGGGGGTTTGGTGAGGGATTGTTGGTAGCGCCACTCGGTTTGGATGAGTTGCGATCGCTCCAAGAGATTACGTAAAATCGCCCCCAACTCTGGCATTTCAAAGGGCTTTGGCAGGTAGGCATCACACCCCATCTGGTAGCCCCGAATCCGTTCTACAGTACTGCCCCGTTCCGTGAGGAAAACCACTGGCAAGAGCCGATATTCTGGTCTGGTTCTCACTTCCCGCACGAGTTGATAGCCATCCATCTGGGGCATATTGATATCAGTAATTAGTAACTGGGGATGGTATTTTTCGAGGAGATTCATGGCACTGCGACCATTATCCACAGCGATCGCCTGATAACCAGCCATCTCCAAATAATCACAAACAGCGACTTGGACTCCAGGATCATCATCAGCAACCAAAATTAGTAGGGGCATAGGACAAAGAGTTACTCTAGCTCATGGGTGTTGGGAAGTGGATAATTTAGCACTTAAGCTTTTGGGCTTTGATAGATTGGAACTTGATAACTCGATAACTAGCTAAGAATTTTATAGCTCAGGTTAGGAAATTGATAGTTCTGGGAATGCTGAATCAGCAAATCTATAGAACAGCAAACAACGTTTAAGAGTTGCGAATACTCACCTTGAGGCTACTGGGTTGGGCGGGATTTCCCTCTAGATAAATGCCGTAGCGGTGATTGGCGGCTAAGTGACGCAAAATTTGATAGACAGTTTCCATCTGGTCGTAAGCCTGAGCCATCTGAGCCAACTCTGGTAGCGAAAGACTAGAACCGGAATTTTTCAGAGCTTCTACCAGCCTTTTTTGGACATCAAGAACCGTAGCAGCGGCTTTTTTCCCAGCTTCTACCCCCGGCTGATGGTAGGCATTGATGTTAACTAAACTAGCATAAAGACCCACGGCTCTTTCGTACAGAGCAATTAACGCCCCTACGGTGCGGGGGGTCACTTGGGGAATGGTGATGGTGATGGAATCTCGCTGATTTTCGTAGAGAGCTTGGCGAGTTCCCAACAGTAAACCAATTAAATAATCTCCGCTCGTAGCTCCCGGCTCCACCTCTGGGGAAGTTCCTGTGCGATCGAGCAGAACCTCGATAAAAGTCATAAAAAAATTGGGAATGCCATCCCGGAGTTGTTGGACGTAGGCGTGTTGATCCGTGGAGCCTTTGTTGCCATAGACCGCAATCCCTTGATAGACAGTGTTGCCATCCAAATCTTTTTCTTTGCCCAAGGATTCCATCACCAACTGCTGGAGATAACGACTAAAGAGAAGCAAGCTATCTTTGTAGGGCAGGATCACCATATCCTTTTCTCCCTTCCCTTTCCCGGCATAGTACCAACTTAGGGCCAGTAAGGCAGCAGGATTTTCTCTCAGTTGGGGAATCCGGGTCACCTCATCCATGATTTTTGCACCCTCTAGGATTTGCTGGATATTAATTCCTTGGAGAGCCGCAGGCAACAAGCCCACCGCCGACATCTGGGAAGTTCGGCCCCCCACCCAATCAAACATGGGAAACGTGGCTAACCAGCCCTGGGATTTGGCAGTTTTATCCAACAGGCTATCTGCACCAGTAACGGCAACCGCATGGCGGGCAAAGTCTAATCCTTGGGAGGCAAAGGCTTGTTTCACTTCGATCATGCCGTTGCGGGTTTCCGGGGTTCCCCCAGATTTGGAGATGATCAAAACAAGGGTATTGGCTAGTTTGCTTTGGAGTTGGTGGAGGACTCGATCGATCCCTTCTGGGTCAGTATTGTCAATGAAATGCAACTCCATAGCTGGATTGTAGGGAGCAAGGGCGGCAGCCACAAATTCGGGACCAAGGGCAGAACCACCAATCCCCACAGAAAGAACTTCGGTAAACTGGTGATGGGGGCCGGGGCGCAGTTCCCCTCGATGGACTTGTTGAGAAAAGGTGAGAATCTGCTCTAGGGTACTAGTGATTTCGGTTTTGATTGCAGCATTGGGGGCAAGGTCTGGGTTGCGGAGCCAGTAGTGACCGACCATCCGGTTTTCATCGGGGTTAGCGATCGCTCCGTGTTCTAACTGGGTCATAGCCTGAAATACCTGAGCAAATTTAGGCTGCATCTCTTGAACAAAATCCTCAGTAAACCGCATCCGGCTAATGTCTAGATAAAACCCCAAATCTCCATGATAGTAGAGCCAATCCTGATAGCGTTGCCATAAAGTTGCTGCATCCATACACAGGAATCCCCCTAGTTCAAGAGTCCTAATCATCTAATAATTACCACAATTACCATAAAAGCGTTAATCCAAGGAAAGATCATTAGAAAATTTTCAGAATCTAAAGATATATAAAAATGCCATGAATAAATGTTACGAATACTTTCTCCGCCTCCTGACCCGGAAGGAATACAGTGCTGCCGAGCTGCAAAAAAAAGGCAACAGACAAGGGCTTTCCCCCTGAGGATATTCCCCCCGCCCTAGAGCAGCTGCAAAATTATGACTACCAGAGCGATCGCCGTCTTGTGAGTGGTTTAATTACGGCTGCGGAGGGGAAGTATGGAAAAAATGTCGTCTGGCGGAAGTGCTATACCAAAGGGATTGATAGGGATTTATTTGAAGAAATCTGGTCAGTCACCGCTACGGAAGCAGCTAGTCCTGAAAATCAATGGCAGGAACTCCGGGAACAGGTAAAGCGCCGGTATAAAATTAATGATTTTCAGAATCTAGACCCCAAAACTAAGGCGAAGATTGCAAATTTTCTGCAATATCGGGGGTTAAAACCTTGGGAAATATTGGCTCTCTGGCAACAGGAAGAGCACGATCGAGAATTTTAGATATTCTCCTGCTGAGGCATAATGCTGTAGCGATTCTAAATCATTTTCTAAATTAGATTGCTTCTGGTAGGTTATTCCACCCGCCTGCGGCGGGTAAAACCAATTAGGACTACCATGGATACTAAGTTAATTAGCAATATATTTTTGATAGACCAAACTTTAGTTAGATTACATCATCGGTAATTTCGGTAGTAATTTCGGCAACGATCGTCGATCGCACGGAAGACACTAGTAGCTGTTCTTTTCCCTTCCATTCTGCCACGGTAAACTGGGGCAGCACATCCCGAATAAAAGCCTCGGCAGCCTTGGAACGGTAGCGACTAGGGTTAACAATTACCGAAAGTGTCCGTTTGACGATTACCCCGTCTACATTAGCCCGGTGCAAGAGATTAATTTGTAACTCCTTTTCAATGGCAGAAATAGAAACAAAGGCTGCCCCTAAGCCCGCTTGGACAGCATTTTTAATGGCTTCGATCGAGTTTAATTCCATCTCAATCTTCAGGCGGCGGGTGTCAATATCACACCGAGAGAGTACCTGATCAATAACTTTGCGAATAGTCGACTGGGAATCGAGGGCGATGAATTGGAGACGGTAGAGATCTTCCTTGGGGATATGCTCATGTTTGGCAAGGGGATGTCCGGGGGGCAAGATTAGAGCTAACTCGTCTTCGGCGTAGGGAATTACTTCCAAATTTTCCTGTAGATCCGAGGGAATTTCCCCCCCAATGATGGCTAAATCTACCTGCCCATTAGCAACACTGGTAGCTGTCCGCCGGGTGGAATGGACTTGGAGCTGCACAGAAACATCGGGATACTTTTGGCGAAACATGCCAATCATCCGGGGCAGAAGATAGGTTCCGGTAGTTTGGGAAGCCCCCACAATCAATGTACCGCCGTGGAGATTTTGTAGATCCTCGATCGCCCGACAGGTTTCTTGACAAAGAGAAAGAATTTTTTCGCCGTACCGTAATAATAAATGCCCCGCCTCAGTTAATTGCGCTCGCCTTCCTCCTCGATCGAACAGAGGTACATCTAACTGCTTTTCCAAGTTCTGGACTTGGAGACTGACGGCGGGCTGGGACACATAGAGACTATCAGCAGCCTTCTTGAAGCTACCTTCTGCGGCGATCGCCTTCAGAATCCGCAATTGATCCAGAGTAAATGGTAAATCTGTCATAGAACTGATTTTTAACGGGTGAGGAGCAGAACTACCTAGGTTGAGCAAACCTATGATGCAATTGACAGTAGCACATCTGGGGATCAACTAGCATAGATTGAAAACTATTGAAAACTTCAGTTACGGGCTATTATCAGCGATTATGGGCGATCGATCTTGGCAATTGTTTCGGCAGTCAAACTTAAGTTGCAAATTCTCCATAGCAGTCCTAAATGATTTCACCCGCCGCAGGCGGGTGAAATCACCTACCGAAAGCAATCTAAATTAGAAAATGATTTAGGATCGCTACATAAAAATTTTGAAGATTTTAATGATTTATGGAGACGGGGGCAGTAACAGTCACTAGTATAATTACTGTCAACCAAGAGAAATCAAAAGGATTTGCTAACCCAGACCCCAACGGTTTTATTAGGTTTGAGAGAGATTTTGTTAAACAATGTAACAATGTTGCTGGTATAATGGCAAAAAGTATTGACAGGAAGAAAATAGGCAAGTAAGTTAAGAGAACAAATCCGGGTAGGATTACAGACAAACCAATATGCAAGACAAGCAAAAAGTTACGTTTTATCTCTCTCCAGAACTGCACCGCCAACTCAAGATTAAGTCTGCCATTGATACAACATCCATGTCAGATTTGGTCGAGCAAGCAATGTCGTTCTATCTTCGCCACCCGGAAGTCGTAGATGAGGTAGAAGCGTCTGTGGGGCATACCCATCGTGTTTATAGCTGTCCAGAATGTACTAGTAACTTGGTAGTCAAGCAAGGGGAATTAGTGGCTTTAGGTAGCCAACCATCTGTTCTTGATGATGAAGACCTAGTGAAGGTACACGAAGAAGTGAAAGCACGCAATGACTCCGCAGGACAAGAGGAACTGGTTCCCTGTTAAAGGTAGCCGTGGCTTGTATCCCCGGTTCCCTAGGGAAATTTGACTAGCACCGTCTCTCAGTGAGGTCGATAACCATGCAAGAAGAGCTAAATATACTCGTCCAAGCTCAATATCCTCTGATCTACCTCATCACTTCTGAAGAGGAGCGCTCAGAAAGGGCGATCGCCTTGATTGCCCAAACTAAAACTTCTCTCCGCCAGTTGTTCATCTGGACAATGACTCACGGCATGGTGGAATATGGTCATCCCCGCAATGTCACCCGCCATGAGACTCTCTCCCCAGAAGCAGCTATTAACTGGGTGTACAGACAGAAGGAACCGGGAATATTTGTCTTCAAGGATTTACACCCCTTTCTGGATGACCCCGGCACGGTACGGTCTCTCCGGGATGCGATCGCTAGTTTCAAAGGCACGAATAAGTCGATCGTCCTCATGTCTCCCTTACAAAAGGTGCCGATCGAGCTAGAAAAAGAAGTGGTGGTACTAGACTTCCCTCTCCCAGATTTGGCAGAACTTAATCAAGTTTTGTCTAACCAACTAGAAATCGCCAAAAACCGTCGTCCTAGCACAGAAACAAGGGAAAAACTTCTAAAGGCGGCCTTGGGGCTAACTAGGGATGAAGCAGAAAAAGTCTATCGCAAGGCCTTCGTCAAAACTGGTCGGCTCACCGAAGAAGAAGTAGAAATCGTCCTCTCAGAGAAAAAACAGCTAATCCGACGCAACGGTATTCTTGAATACATTGAAGAAGATGAAACCATTGATGCTGTTGGTGGTCTGGACGAACTAAAGCGTTGGTTAAAGCAGCGTTCCAATGCCTTCACCGAAAAAGCCCGGGAGTACGGACTGCCCCAGCCAAAGGGAATGCTGATTCTAGGGGTTCCCGGCTGTGGTAAATCTATGATCGCCAAAACTACTTCTCGGCTGTGGGGATTACCTCTCCTCCGGTTAGATATGGGTCGGGTTTACGACGGTTCCATGGTCGGTCGGTCTGAAGCGAATCTCCGGGGTGCCTTGAAAACCGCCGAATCTATTTCGCCAGCAATTTTATTCATCGATGAAATGGATAAAGCCTTTGGTGGTAGTGGTGGCTCTTCTGATTCTGATGGTGGTGCTTCCAGCCGCATCTTCGGGACGTTCCTAACTTGGATGCAGGAAAAAACCTCCCCAGTCTTTGTGATGGCAACCGCCAACCGAGTAGAGCGGCTACCGGGAGAGTTTCTCCGCAAGGGCAGATTTGATGAAATTTTCTTTGTAGATTTACCAAGTCTTGAAGAAAGGCAAGCAATTTTCCAAATTCACCTCCACAAGCGTCGCTCTGATATCGATCGATTTGATCTAGAGCAGCTAGGCAAGGTATCTGATGGTTTTTCTGGTGCAGAGATTGAGCAAGCGATCATTGCGGCTATGTACGAAGCATTTGCCCAAGAACGGGAGTTTACCCAATTGGACATTATAGCGGCAATCAAAGCAACGCTACCTCTGTCGAAGACAATGACGGAGCAGGTGACAGCCCTACGGGATTGGGCTAGGCAACGAGCGCGCCCTGCTGCCGCCTCCACTGCGGAATACCAACGCATGGAGTTCTAACAAGCTTTCCCTCGGTTCCCAACGGGGGTAAAGGCTGGTAATACACCAGCAGTTGACAAAAGAAAACCGCCCTAGGGCGGCGCTAAATACAAGTTGTTGTTTCTCTTACTTACTTACTGGAGGAAATCCCCATGTCTCACTTTAGCACTCTGCGTACCAAAATCACCGATGTCGAAACCCTCAAAACCTCTCTCCGTGATCTAGGCATCTCTGTCAAGAGCGAAGCTGATGTTCGTGGTTACAATGGTCAACGGGTTCGGGCTGACCTAGTGGCAGTTCTCGAAGGTGAATATGATTTAGGTTGGTCTCGCAATAGCGACGGTTCCTTTGATCTGATTGCTGATCTCTGGGGTGTTGCTAAAAAGCACAACCAAACTGAGTTGATCAATTCTATCAACCAAAAATACGCAGTTAACAAAACCCTGTCGGAAGTTAAGCAACGCGGTTTGCAAAATGCTAACGTCAAGCTAGTTCTACAAAAGTAAACTTTAATGTGCGTTACCAAACTTTCGGGTTGACCCAGTGCTGAGGTTGACCCGTTTTTTATAGGAAGTTATTCACCGCAGGCTTGGGTTAGAATAGATAGCAATATTACTCAATTAATAAATAGATAATTACAGAGGTAAATCTATGGCGACTATGGCTTTGACCCTTGAAAATGTAGAAACAGTATTAGATGAGTTGCGTCCTTACCTAATGTCTGATGGCGGCAATGTGGAAGTGGTAGAGTTGGATGGACCGGTGGTGAAAGTACGGATGCAAGGTGCTTGTGGTTCTTGTCCTAGCTCGATGATGACTCTGAAGATGGGGATTGAGCGCCGTCTGCGGGAATTCATTCCAGAAATTACCGAAGTTGAACAAGTGGCATAGTTGCAAGGGTTGTAGAAACTTCAGCACTTATGGACTAAAACAAATTAGAAAGAAATAGGGGCGCAAGACTTTTTGATCTTAGATCATTGTTGCTTGCGTCCCTTCTTTTATATGTGATTTGAAATTTAAGGAAAGGCTTAGCGATCGACGGAACCCATAATCACATCCACGCTTCCTAAAATTGCTACAATATCCGCCACCTTTACTCCCTTGAGAATACTAGAGAGAATTTGCAAATTATTAAAATCTGCTGGACGAATTTTCCAACGCCACGGGAAGACATTATCATCTCCAATCAGGTAAATCCCTAGTTCGCCTTTGCCACTTTCAATGCGGACATAATGCTCTCCTGCCGGGATCTTCCAAGTCGGAGCCAGCTTTTTACTGATGTACTGATAATCCAAATCGTTAAAGCTAGAGCCTTTACCTTCAAGCAACCGCTTTGCTTCTAGATTTTCGTAGGGGCCACCGGGCAAACCTTGAATAGCTTGGCGAATAATCTTCACCGACTCCCGCATTTCCCGAATCCTGACAAAATACCGAGCAAGGCAATCTCCCCCCGGTTTCCCAGTGGACTTCCCAATCAAAATCGTCATAGCATTCATAGTGATCAACTTTGCGGAGATCCCATTTCACTCCAGAAGCCCGGAGCATTGGTCCTGATAGCCCCC
>JAAUUE010000415.1 GCA_012031635.1 Coleofasciculaceae cyanobacterium SM2_1_6
TTTTTTATGGAGTTTAATGTCTGTTTTTATCGATCGCAGCTATATTTTGCTGTGAGTCCCAAAGCTAATTTTGTGCATTATTCTTAGAATTTTCGCCTTCCCCTTCGCCCCTAGCATGGCTCCTCCTCCTCACCCTCTACCGCCTCCTGCGCTCCCGCCTCGATCGCCCCTAGTATCAATTGAGGATTAAAATATGGATTGTATATGAACTATCGACTTTCAGACCATGCCATTAAACAGATTGGCGATCGAGATATTGCGATCGATCTTCTAGAGCAAGTGCTAGACTCACCAGAACAAATTATCCAGCAAGCAGACAAAAGCAAAGTATATCAATCTAAACTAATCCAAGCCAACAACAAAACCTATTTGCTCAGGATATTTATCAATGATACAGTCGATCCAATAGTTGTCATATCAGTTTACATTACTAGCAAAGTGGAAAAATATTGGGAGTAAATTATGAAATCAGCTTACGATGCAAAAGTAGACGCTCTTTATATTCGCTGGACAGATACAAAAATTGCCGAAAGTGATGAAATATCCGAGGGTGTAATCTTAGATTATGACTTAGAAGGTAACGTGATTGGCATCGAAGTATTGAACGCATCCCGAAAAATCAAAGGACTATTAAATAAACATGAATTGATAGAAATTGGAAAGTAAAAATGAAAAGCCCAATTAAACTTCAGCAAAATATTAAGTCATTTATTAGGTCAAACTTAGAAGGTGGGTATGTTGCTGAGTGCCTAGAAATATCAGTAGTAACTCAAGGCAATACCCTAGATGAAGTTGTTGATAATCTGATAGAGGCAGTAGGATTGCACCTAGAAGGAGAAAACCCAGAAGATTTTGGTTTAGTTGCCAATCCATCAATTTTTGTTACCTTTGAACTACAACCTGAATATGTCAAAGCTTAAACGACTCTCCGGCGCAGAAGCGATCGCCATTTTTAAGAGATTTGGATTTGAAGTGCATAGTCAGAGAGGTAGTCATATTAAGTTACGCCAGATAAATTCAACTGGAAAAGAAACTTTGACTATTCCCAATCATCGAGAACTAACAACCGGGACTTGTCAAACAATCTTTCGGCAAGCCTGCCGCTACATTCCCGAATCAGAACTGTTTCCCTACTTTTATGAATAAATAGAATTATTACTCTAGTCTGCATCCTCCTCCTCACCCTCGATCGCCTCCGACCCTCCCGCCTCCCCTAAACCTATTCTCAAAAACTCCTCTGGTGTGACTATCTTCACCTCACGGAATGGACTAAGCACCAATAAATCTCGATCTCCACTAATGATATAGTCTGCTCCTCCATTCAGAGCCAATTCCAAAATCTTGTCATCCTTGGGATCACGACACTCTCGTACTTTTTCAACCACATCAACTAATATCGATCGCTCCACCAACGCCTCTAAAAACTCATCTCGCTGTTCCCTTGATACAAAGCGATCAAACTTCTGCCGTCCCAATACAGCCCCAAGTTCCTCTAACAATTCCGGCGATAACAAAACTGCCCCCAGCCGCAAAGCAGACTGCAAGGCCCGCGAAGGATTACTATTCTCAAACAGCAACGCACTCACAACCACATTCGTATCAAAGACGTAGCGCCCCTTAATCCTCATGCAAAATAGAATCCAAAATTTCTGGAGTTAGCCCCCGTTCTTGGGCTGTTTGGCTAATCTCGCTCATAATCTCTTCCAGCGTTCTTTTTTCCCGATTAGCTTGGGTCAACTTTAGACTAAGTAACGCCTCAATTTTTCGCCTCTGCTCGATCGATACCGTTTCAAAAATCCGGGCAGCCTCTGGATTAACATAAAGAGTAATAGGTTTCGTTTCCATAGTTCACCAACTTTCTATATGGAATTGAGTAGTACAATAATAACTCAAATTAGAATAAAATAAAAGCTCCAAGCCTTGAATAATATTAACGGAGGGAACCATGCCCCACCCTAGATTTAGCCGTGAAGAAATTGCTCGTGGTGGTCAAGAAATCTACGAAAAAACTATTCGCCCTCAAGTAGAAACAACAGAAAATATCGGCAAAATCATCTCCATTAATATTGAAACCGGAGAATACGAAATTGGTGATGACTTAGTGGCTACCAGCCTCAAACTCCAAGCAAAACAACCCAATGCCGCACTTTGGGGAGAAAGAATTGGCTTCAAGGCCGTTTAGGCCGTTGGTGGCAGCTTAACCTCCTGCGGCGATCGAGCAATTAGAATTACCTTATCTCATTAGTATCATTGCAAATCTTGCTGATAATTCCAACGTTAAAACCGATGTTCATGCAGCAACCATTATGAGGAAAAATAATGCCACAAACTAGAGTTCTAGAAAATATCAATCAAATATTAGAAAAATTACCTGAGCCTATCCAAATTCAAATACTACATTATGTAGAAACTCTCGGTAGTCAATATGCTCAAGAAACTCCTAGTAACAACTCAGAAACTCCTGAAGAAATACAAGCAAAAAAGCGAAATGGATTCGGTATCTGGAAAGGAAAAATTTCTATGGCAGATAACTTTGATGAACCTTTAGAAGATATGCAGGACTATATGTAATGAATGTACTTTTAGACACCCATGCTTTTATTTGGTACATAGTAAGGTAGTAGAAGCCTGAGTAGCAAAGCCAAAGAGATTATAGAGTCATTAAACAATAATCTATATTTTAGTATGGCAAGTATTTGGGAAATTGCCATCAAAAGTGGAAAAGGTAGACTTGATCTGCAAAATCCATTTCATGACTTGGAATATCTCCTGCAACAACTAAATATCAATATTCTGCCTATCACCTTCACCGATACAAAGATTTATGTTGATCTGCCATTTCATCATAACGATCCCTTCGATCGTATTCTTGTTGCTCAATCAATAAGTCATTCGTGAGTGTTGCTGAAAGGATTTCATCTTTCCACATTTTTATTCTCCCATTAATTCATTAACATACTAGTAAAGTTAACTCTCCTATTTTATTCCAAGAATCCTTTGTAGAACTGGGTCGCCTTGGGGAATCGGGTATCTGTTGAAATATGAGTAAAACTATAAAAATTTTGTATAGTGCGAATACCAATCTCCTCGATCGATCTGCCTCCGGGCAGCTTTGTGTCAATTAGCAGTTTTAACAATAAAAAAAGAAGACGGTAATGGTAACACTCCATCTCCATCCTCTTTCTAGGTTTATTTGATTTGGACAACTATTTTGGTGATTTCTGCCTGGGCAGAATAAGCCTAATTAAGCTAGATCAAAAAGCAGAATTTCTGCTTCACTAGTCGCTGCAATTTTCAACTCCGTTTCTTCGCTAATGGCAGCCGCATCACCCGTATCTAGTTCCGTACCATTGAGGTTAATAGTTCCCCTTGCTACTTGAATCCAAGTGTGGCGATCGCTTGGTATTTGATAAGTGATCTCTGTCCCCGTTGGCAATACGCCAGCGTAGAGATCCAGATCTTGATGCACTCGAATAGTATTTTCCCGACCGTCTTTAGTGACTACGGGATGGAGTTCGCCCCGGAGTTTTTGCCACAGGGAAAGCCCGTTGATCATAGCTGGGAGTTAGGTTTTGGGTATCGGGCAGAATCCAGATTTTGCAGTACGGTGGG